>JADGHD010000167.1 GCA_019689615.1 Frankia sp.
GGCGACGACTATGGCGACGGCATCCTCGATGCCGGCGGCGCGGGCGAGGTGGTCCCGCGCGCCCGGGTCGCGGCCGAGCCCGGGCCGTCGACGGTGCCGGCCGGCCGGCGGGTGCGGACCGCGGTCTACAACCGGTTCTGGCACTCGATGGGCGGCGGCGAGCGCCACAACGGCATGATCGCCCAGGTGCTCGCGCACGACGGCGCCGAGGTGGACATCCTCGGCCACTCCGACATCGACCTGGCCGAGCTTGGCCGCCACCTCGGCCTCGACCTGTCCGGGTGCCGCTACGTGCGCATCCCGGACCGCGGCGAGGACGACCTGTCGGTGCTCTCCGCCCAGTACGACCTGTTCGTCAACGGCTCCTACATGAGCCGGGTGGCGGCCCGCTCGCGCCGCGCGGCCTACCTGTGCTTCTTCCCGACGCCGTTCGACCACGACATGGCCGCCTGGCGCAAGGCAGCGGTCCGCTCCGCCGGGCCGCTGCTGCGCGGGGTGCGCACGCCGATCGGGTTCGGCACCGGCTGGTACCCGCCGGAGGGCGGCCGGGTCCGCCAGTGGCGCTGGACCGCGGGCAACGCGGTGCTCGCGGTCTCCCCGGGCAGCGGGCGCACGCTGCGGGTCGACCTGGGCCGCCCCGGCGCGCCGACCGGGACGACGCTGCGGGTGGTCACCGCCGAAGGCGAGACGCTCGCCAAGATCGACGTCGGAGCCGAGTTCACCACGCACGAGATCCCGCTGCCGCTGACGGAGACCGGCACCGAGATCATGCTGGTCAGCGAGGTGTTCACGCCGGGGCCGGCGGACGTGCGCGAGCTCGGCGTCGCGGTCAGCCGGATCCGGATCCAGGACACCTACGAGAGCGCCCGGTCGAAGGTGGCCATGCGCTTCCCGTGGCTGCTGCGCGACCCGAACGACCTGGCCTGGCTGGACCGCTACGACGTGGTGATGGCCAACTCGGAGTACACCCGCGGCTGGATCCGCCGGCTGTGGCGCCAGGAGGCGGACGTCCTCTACCCGCCGATCCAGGTCGACCGGCTGCACCCGGCGCAGCGGCGGGAGAGGACCGTGCTGACGGTCGGCCGGTTCTTCGCCCCCGGCCTTGGCCACGCCAAGCGCCAGCTCGAGATGGTGCAGTGGTTCGGCGAGCTCTACCGGTCCGGCGCCCTGCCCGGCTGGACGATGCACGTCGTCGGCGGCATGGAGGACTCGCAGAAGCCGTACGTCGCCCAGGTGAAGGCGGCCGCCGCCGGCCTGCCGGTCGAGATCCATCCGAACGCGCCGCGCGACCTCGTCGAGCAGCTGATGTCCACCGCGTCGGTGTTCTGGTCCGCGACCGGGTGGGGCGAGGATGAACGGCGCCGGCCGTGGACGGCCGAGCACTTCGGCATGACGACGGTCGAGGCGATGGCCGGCGGCTGCGTACCGGTCGTCATCGACCGCGCCGGCCAGCGGGAGATCGTCCGTCATGGCATCGACGGCTACCGCTGGACCGAGCCGGCCCAGCTGCTGTCGTTCACCCGGCGGCTGGCCAACGAGGAGGATCTGCGCGCCCGGCTGGCCGGCGAGGCCGTCAAGCGGGCCCAGAACTACTCCGACGCGGCCTTCGCCGAACGCTGGCGCGCCATCGCCGCCCGCCACCACCTCTACGAGGGCTGACCAGGCGTGACGACACCCTCGCCGGGGCGGCCGCGGTGAGACCACTGCGCGTCGTCCTCGACGGCACCCCGCTGCTCGGCCAGCGCACCGGCGTCGGCCGCTACGTCGAGCACCTGTTGACCGCCCTCACCGAGCTGGTCCGGGACGAGTCCCTTGGCCTGACCGCACAGGCCCGCGCGGCCGGCCGGGCCGGCAACGGCGGCGCCGCCGGCGGCGGGAGCCTCGTCGCCGCTGACGGCGGGCCAGGCCAGGCCAGCAACGGGCGCGGGTCGAACGGCCGCTCTCCCGCGGGCACCGCGCTCGCGGCGACCGAACGCCCGCTGGACCTCGCGGCCACCGCGTTCACCTGGCGCGGGCTGGCCGACCTGCCCGCCGCGCTGCCGCCCGGGGTCGTGCCAGCGGCGCGGCGGGCTCCGGCCCGGCTGCTGCACGAGGCCTGGGCCCGCGGCGAGTACCTGCCGATCGAGCTGCTGACCGGCCGGGCCGACGTCGTGCACGCCACCAACTTCGTGCTGCCGCCGCTGCGCTCGGCCCGCGGCGTGCTCACCGTGCACGACCTGTCGTACCTGCGCACCCCGGACGCGGTCACCGCCGCCTCGGCCCGCTACACGACGCTGGTGCCGCGCGGCCTGCGCCGGGCGGCAGCCGTGCTCACCCCGAGCCGCGCGGTCGCCGAGGAGGTCATCGCCGCCTACCGGCTCGACCGGGACGTGGTCACCCCGACCCCGCTCGGCGTCGACGCGGAATGGTTCGACGCCGCCCCGCCGTCGCCGCAGTGGCTGCGCTCCCGGGGCCTGCCCGAGCGCTACCTGCTGTTCGTCGGCACCGCCGAGCCGCGCAAGAACCTGCAGGTGCTGCTCACCGCGCTGCGCGGGCTGCACGGCACCTACCCGGACATCCCGCCGCTGGTCCTGGTCGGCCCGCCGGGCTGGGGCCCGGCGCTGGACACCGCCGGCCTGCCGCGGCACGCCGTGGTCAGCGCCGGCTACCTGGACAGCGTGGACCTGCGCACGGTGGTGGCCGGCGCGGTCGCGCTGTGCTTCCCGTCCCGGTACGAGGGCTTCGGCCTGCCGCCGCTGGAGGCGCTCGCCGCCGGCACCCCGGTCGTCGCCAGCGACATCCCGGCCGTGCGCGAGGTGACCGGCCCGGTCGTGGGCACGGCCGTCCGGCTGGTCCCGCCAGCGGACCCCGACCGGCTCGCCGACGCCCTGCTCGACGTGATCGACGGCGGGTTCACCGGCCTGCCCGAGGGCACGGGCCCGGCGGCGCGGCCGGGGGTGGGCGCCCGCGGCTCCCGCCCGCTGGACCCGCGCACGGCCGGCCGGGAGCACGCCCGCACCTACACCTGGCGGCGGACCGCGGAGCTCACGGCCGCGGTCTACCGCCGCGTCGCCGACTACGCCTGAGCACTCCCGCCGGCGGCGCCGGTCGCGCTCCCTGGGCCGCCCGGCGAGACCGCCGCCCCGTCGACGCCTGCCCCACCCGCCCGCGGGGCAGGCGGGGCGGGGGCGGCGGGCGCCGTCGCGGTGGCGAGGTCCGCCGTGGCCGGCTCGTCGCCGTGCACGTAGCGGCCGCCGCGCAGCATGGAGGCCAGCGCGGCGACGATAAGCATCACGATCGCCGTGGTGAAGACGACGCCCAGCCCGCGGTCCACGGAGTCCGAGATCAGGCCGGGGAAGAACTCCTTGCCGGTCAGCGTCGCCACGTCCGCTGGTGGCAGCGCGCGCAGCGTCTCCTCGCCGACGAGGTGCTCGATTGGGTTGTAGCCGAGGAACGCGGCGAACATGCTGCCCACGGGCGGCAGCGAGCCGATCTCCGCCGCCTTTTCTGCCGGCACCCCCTGCGCCGCCAGACCGTCCGCCAGCGCCCGCGGCAGCGACGACGCCAGCCCGGCGATCATCAGCGAGAAGAAGATGCCGATCGAGAGCACGCTGCCCGCGTTCATGAACGTCGACCGCATCCCGCTCGCGCTGCCACGCGCGCTCGCCGGCACCGAGTTCATCAGGGCGGCGGTGTTCGGCGCCGAGAACAGCCCCGACGCGACGCCGGTCAGCAGCAGCAGGGCCGCGAACACCCAGTAGTCGAAGACGATCGGCAGGAACATCAGCCCGGCGAACCCGACGGCGGTCAGCAGCAGCCCGCCGGTCGTGAACAGACGAGCGCCGAACCGGTCGGACAGCGCCCCGGCGATCGGTCCGGACAGCAGGAAGCCGATGGTCATCGGCAGCATGTGGATGCCCGCCCACAGCGGGGTGACCTCGTAGTCGTAGCCGTGCAACGGCAGCCAGATCCCCTGCAGCCAGATGATCAGCATGAACTGCAGGCCGCCGCGGGAGATCGCCGCCAGCAGCTGCGCGAGGTTGCTCGCCCAGAACGCCCGGATGCGGAACAGGCTGAGCCGGAACATCGGCTGCGGGACCCGCTGCTCGATGAAGACGAACGCCACCAGCACGAGCACCCCGCCGATCAGCGCGACGAGCACCGCCGGCCGGGTCCACCCCATCAGGTGCCCGCCATACGGCTGGATCCCGTAGGTGACGCCGAGCAGCAGCGCCGTCAGCCCGATGGCGAAGGCGAGGTTGCCCAGCCAGTCGATCCGCGCCTTCGTCCGCCGCCCGATGTCGCGCAGGCTGTGGTACGCCCAGACGGTCCCGACGACCCCGATGGGCACGTTCACCCAGAAGACGGCCCGCCAGTGCCATTCCGCCAGCAGCCCGCCGATCACCAGCCCGAGGAACGACCCGCCCAGCGCCGCCACCTGGTTGACCCCGAGCGCCATCCCGCGCCGGCTGGGCGGGAACGCGTCCGTGAGGATCGCCGCGGAGTTGGCCATCAGCATCGCGCCGCCGATGCCCTGGACGATCCGCCAGACGATCAGCCAGATCGCCGCCGCCGACCCGCTGCCGGGCGTGAGCGCCAGCGCCACGGACGCCCCGCTGAACACCGCGAACCCCGCGTTGTAGATGCGGACCCGGCCGAAGATGTCGCCCAGCCGCCCCAGCGACACCACGACCACGGCCAGGACCAGCGAGTAGCCCATCAGCATCCACAGCAGGAAGCCGATGTTCGCCGGCTGGAGCGGGTCCAGCCCGATCCCCCGGAAGATCGCCGGCAACGAGATCAGGACGATCGAACTGTCGATCATCGTGATCAGAGTGCCGAGCGTGGTGTTCGACAGCGCGATCCGCCCGTATCGCCGCTCCGCCGCGCCAAAGCCGTCGCCGCCCCCGTCGGACGCCTGCGGCGCGGGTAGCGGCCCGGACGGCGACGGCTCGGCGGTCATCGCGGCGACGCTCCCCTCCGCGCAGCCACCCGTCGACCGCGCAGCCAGCCCAGCAAGCAAGTATTTGCTTGACCCAAGCTAACAATGTCGCCCGACGACGCGCCCGACAAGCGTCGCGTCCCACTCCGCGCACCCGGGGCACGCCCGACACTGCCGCCCGGGTCGCGCGTGATCGGCGGCAGCGGCCGCGCCCGCGGTCACGGCCGCCGCCTGGGTCGTGGGGCTGCTGGCCCACGCGCGAGCGCGACCGGGCAGCGGATCAGCGCACCGCCGGCGCGCCGCGCCTGCCGCGGCCGGGGCCACCGGCGCACAGCAGGGCCGCGACAGGGGCCGCCGGCGACCTCGACCACACGCGGCCCCGTGGGCGGGTCGCCGCCGCCCGTCAGGCAGGCACCTCGATGACGACCTTCCCGACGGCGCGCCGGTCGTGGACGAGCCGCACCGCGTCTGCCGCGTCGTCGAACGAGAACCGGTGGCCAATCGCCGGACGCACCAGGCCCTCGCGGTACCAGGCGAACAACTGAGCCATGTCCTCGGCGTTCGCCGCAGGGTCGAGGATGGCGGACATCCCGTAGCCCACGCCGACGATCGACACACCCTTGAGGATCGTCTGATTGATCTTCAACGTGGGGATGTCGCCACTGGCGAAGCCGATGGTGAGGTAGCGCCCGTTCCAAGCCAGCGAGCGCAGCGGCTCCCGGAGGTCCGGCCCGCCGACGGGATCGAACACGACATCGACGCCCCGCCCGTCGGTCCGCTCCTTGACGGCGTCCGAGAGCGAGGCCGTCGTGGTGTGGTCGATGACCGCGTCAGCCCCAAGCGACTCGGCGAGCGCGCACTTCTGCGCTCCTCCGGCCACGGCGACGACCCGCGCGCCCACGGCCTTGGCCACCTGAATGGCCGCCGACCCGCAGCCGCCAGCAGCCCCCAGGATCAGGACGGACTCACCCGCCTCCAGCCGTCCCCGGCGCAGCAGCCCGTGATAGGCGGTGCCGTAGGTGAGGTTGAACGCCGTCGCCTCGTCAAACGGGATCTCATCCGGGATGCGGTGCACCTGCTGCGTCGGCGGCGAGACCACGACCTGCGTCGCGAACGCCCCGACCCCCGGCATCGCGAGCACCCGGTCCCCGACGGCCAGTCCGGACACCTCGGCGCCAACCTCGGCCACCACCCCGGAGCACTCGGACCCGGGCACGAACGGCGGCTCGGAACGGGCCTGGTAGAGCCCGCGCGTCATCAGGACGTCCGGAAAGTTCACCGACATCGCCCGGACATCGATCCGCACCGACCGCGGCCCCACCTCCGGCGTAGCCCAGGGCTGGATCTCAAGCCCGTCCTCGCCGATCAGGCTCGTGCACACAACCGCCCTGCTCACGGCCAACGCTCCCCGCCCGCCACTGCCATGCCCGCCTCCCTGTCCACCACCCGTTTTGTCTAGACAAAACGCTGAGGCTAGCCGGCGCCGCCGCCAGGAGCAACGTGCCCGGCTGCGCGACGCCGACCGCATCGGAACCCGGTCCGACGCACCGCGCCCGCAGCCCAGCGGGCCCCGCGCCGCCGCCTGACAGCCCATCGCGGCCACCCCGCTGTGCCGGCAGCGATCAGTGGAGGATCATGGCCGCCATGCAGTCGGCACCGGCGGGCCCGCACGCGGCAGCCACATCCCAGCCCGCAGCCGCGGCCCGCCGCCCACCCCGTCCTCTGGCGCATCCCGACCGCCGCACCGACGCCCACCGGCCTGCTGGTCCTGCCCACGCCCACCGGCACCACCGCCAGCACCCCGAGCGGCCAGATCGCCAGCACCGCCACAGCACCCGACGGCACCACCCGTGCCGTCGTCTGGACGATCCCCGCCGACTAGGTCACACCGGCCGAGGCCGCAGGCGAAGCGCATCGCCAGCGCGGGCTCGGTCCCGACGCGCTGGTTGCGGCGGCGCGCGCGGGACGCGTCACCCTGCGCCCGGTCAGCCACCGACCGTGATCACGGGCGTCGGCGGGACAAGGCCGGCAGTATCGCTAGGGGCCGTGGACCGCGACACGCGGACGCGGGCCGAGGTGACGCAGCCGCAGCCAACCCGGACGGAGTCGAGGCCGATGACGGAGGAACAGGAGAAGCCGAACGGCGTCCTCGCCGGCAGGGTCGCGATCGTGACCGGCGGCGGCCAGGGCGTCGGCCGCGGCATCGCGCTCGCGCTGGCCAGCGAGGGTGCCCGGGTCGTGGTATGCGGCCGGACCGAGGCCCCGCTGCAGGCGGTCCGCGACGAGATCGCCGCCCGCGGCGGAACGGTGCTGGCGGTCCGCTGCGACGTCACCGTCCTCGACGACCTGCGGGAACTGGTCCGCCGCACGGTGGAGGAGTTCGGCGGCATCCACATCCTCGTCAACAACGCGATGATCGTCCCGCACGGCAAGCTCCTCGACCTCGAGGAGGAGAAGGTCGCCGCCGCATGGGAGTCCGGCCCGCTGGCCGCCTTCCGCCTGATGCGCCTGTGCCACCCCTACCTACGCCGCAGCGACGACAACCCGCACGGCGGCGCCGTCATCAACCTGTCCTCCGGCGCCTCGGTAGCCCCCGTGACCCACGACCGCGCGATGTACGCGGTGACGAAGTCCGCCATCAACTCCCTCTCCCGCGGCGCCGCCGTCGAATGGGGCCCAGACGGCATCCGCGTCAACACGATCATGCCCCTGGCCAACTCCCCCGCCCTGGAACGCTTCGCCCGCGAGACCCCCGAGGCGATGGAAGACGTCCTGTCCGGCATCCCCCTGCGCCGCGTAGGCGACCCCGAGACCGACATCGGCCGCGCCGTGGTCTTCCTGGCCAGCCCCGACGCCTCCTTCGTCACCAGCGCCCTCCTCCCCCTGGACGGCGGCTCCGCCTACATCCGGTAGACCAGCGTCAAGCAGTTGGTCGCCAACAATGGATAGCAGGAAACGACACGGAATCACGCCACACTAGCCGTGCGCCACGATGTGACAGTCACCATCGCGGCAATCAACGAATGGCTCCGCTGACAGACTTCT
The DNA here is from genome assembly GCA_019689615.1 of Frankia sp. Lineage (GTDB taxonomy): Bacteria > Actinomycetota > Actinomycetes > Frankiales > Frankiaceae > Pseudofrankia. The sequence continues at coordinate 7,967 of JADGHD010000167.1, forward strand.
GAAACAGACCCTGGCCAAGACCGTCCGGACGCCTGCGGCCTGACCCGGAGGTACGAGGTGCTTCACCCGACCAGAATTACCTTTACTCCGACCGCATCATAGGTCCCGCGCGCGCGTGCGTCCCTCGTCGCGAGGGCCAGGCCATGCTCCTTGGCGGTGAGCGCCACCAGCCCGTCATACACGGCGCCCCCGGCGATGCCGAGTTGGCTCAAGGTCGTGTGGACCTTCTGGGCGGTCGGGCCGCTCAGCGTCAGCGGCGTCGTGAACCTCGCATCGAGCAGGCGCGCGGCGTCCGGCCCGGACAGTCGCGCGTCGCCCGGCAGTCTGGTGAGTACCGAGTAGGTCTCCGCCAGGGCGTGCCCACTCAGGGTGAGCTGCTGTCCGTCCCACCATCGCACTACCTCCGCGTGACGCTGATGTGAGCGGACGAGGAGAGGAACGGCGACGCTCGTGTCGACGGCGATGGTCACTTGCGTCCCGCGTCGATGAGGCCGAACAGTACGTCGTCGTCGACAGGCGTGTCGCCGGCCGACACGAGCACGCCGTTCTCCTCGACGAGGCGCGCGGTCCTGCCGGCCGGCACGACCTGCACGCCAGCCCCGTAGGGCGAGATGTCCACCTTCGTGCCCGGGAGGAGGCCCAGCGCGTCGCGGATGGACTTGGGCAGCACGATCCGGCCCGCCTGATCCACAACAGCTTCCATGGGAGGACGATACCATTCCAATCCCATCTGCGCGGCTCGCCGCGAGCGGTCCAGGCCGGCGAGGCGGCATCTAGCGCGTCGGACATCGGTTTGTCAACGCGGCCTGGTCGCCGGGAAATGCCCCGGGCGCGCGTCACGGAAATCACCGGTTCGGGGATTTCTCGATGGTGGGGTCGAGGTCGGGGAGGGGGCCGTAGCCGGG
>JADGHD010000168.1 GCA_019689615.1 Frankia sp.
GGCCGGAGCACGTCAGCCAGGGACCGCCGCACGCCCCGACGTGCGCTGCTCCTGCTCGCCGTCGGCTTCATCGTCCTGTCCCTGCGCCAGGCGCCCGGCAAGCTCATCGCGGACACGAAGCTCGACGTGGTGCTCGACCCGCTCGGCTTCATGGCCCGGGCCACCCACCTGTGGAACTCCTCGTCGGACTTCGGGTTCCTGCCGAACCAGTACATCGGCTACCTGTTCCCGATGGGGCCGTTCTTCCTGGCCGGCGACTGGCTGCGGGTCCCGCCCTGGATCACGCAGCGGCTGTGGCTCGCGCTGCTGCTGACGGTCGCCGCCTGGGGCGTCGTCCGGCTCACCGACGCGATGCGCATCGGGATGCCATGGACCAGGGTGTTCGGCGGCCTGGCGTACTCGCTGTCGCCGATGTTCCTTGGCAAGATCGGCTCGGCGTCGATCGCGATGACCGGCGCGACGATCCTGCCGTGGATCACGCTCCCGCTGATCCTGGCGCTGCGCCCGGACGGGGCTGGTGGCGCGGACACCGGCACGGCGGCGGGGGATGGCCCGCGGGAGCGAGCGGAGCCCCGGCTGTCGCCCCGGCGCGCCGCCGCGCTGTCCGGGCTCGCGGTCTTCTGCACCGGCGGGGTGAATGCCAGCGTCACCCTGTGCGTGCTGCTGTGCCCCGCGGTGCTGCTGGTGTTCGCGGGCGGGACGAGGCGCGCGTGGGCGCTGCGCGGCTGGTGGGTGGTCTCGGTCATCCTGGCGACCGCGTGGTGGATGCTCGGGCTGTTCCTGCAGAGCCGCTATGGCCTGAACTTCCTGCCGTTCACCGAGACCGCGGACGTGACCACCGCGACGACCTCGGTCGCCGAGGCGTTGCGCGGGACCACGGACTGGCTCGCCTTCCTGCGGATCCCGGATCCCTGGCTGCCGGCGGCCGCCGCCAGCGTCAACGACCCCATCCCGGTGATCGGCGCGGCGCTGGTCGCCGGGCTCGGCCTGTTCGGGCTCGCCAGCCGCGACCTGCCGGGACGCCGCTTCCTGCTGGTCAGCCTGTCCGTCGGGGTGGTCGTGGTGTCCGCGGCCTACCCGGGTGAGCCGGGCAGCCCGCTGGCGGACAGCATCCGGGAGCTGCTCGCCGGCCCGCTGGGCTTCCTGCGCAACGTCTACAAGTTCCAGCCGGTCGCGCACCTGCCGCTGGCCCTGGGGGTGACGCACGCGCTGACCGTCGCGGCGGCCCGCTGGCCCGCGCGGCAGCCGGCGGACGCCGCCGGGCCGGCTCAGGCCAGCGCGGACGACGATGCCCCGGCGGACCGGGCTCGCGGCCGCCGTGGCGGACGGGTGGTGCCGGGGGTCGCCACGGTGTTCACCGCAGTTTCGCTGGTCGCCTGCATGGCGCCGGCCTTGACCGGGCGGCTGCCGGCGAACGGCTCGTTCGACGAGGTCCCCGCCTACTGGCAGAAGGCGGCGGACTACCTGGCCGGAAACCCGGACGGCGGGCGAACGCTGCTCGTCCCTGGCGTGCCGTTCGCCGAGTATGAGTGGGGCCGGCCGCTGGACGAGCCACTCGCCTGGCTCGCCAGCACGCCATGGGCGTCCCGTGCGCTGGTCCCGCTGGGCGGGACGGGGATGACCCGTTGGCTGGACGGCGTCGAGCACCAGCTCGAGCTGGGCTCGGCACCGGGCCTGGCGCAGGCGCTCGCCCGGGCCGGGGTGGGCCAGGTGCTGGTCCGCAACGACATCGGGAACCGGGAGTGGGACCACCCGCCGTCCACCGAGCAGATCCACCGCGCGCTGGAGAGTGGCGGGCTGCATCTGACGGCGGAGTTCGGCCCGCAGGTGCCGATCCGGGCCAGCGGGCGGGCGCAGTTGGTGCCGGAGCTCGCCCACCCCAAGGGGACGGTGGCCTCGCTCGAGGTGTGGGTGGTGCCGGACGGCGCCCGGACGGTCGTGGCCTACCCGACCGACACGATGGCGGTCGTGTCCGGGGGCGCCGAGGCGACGCTGCAGCTCGCCGCGGCCGGCGTGCTGGGCGCGGACCGCGCCGCCGTGCTGGCCAGCGACCTGTCGGGGCTGCCGGGGAGGCCGGAGGAGACCAGCGGCACCATCGCCAGGGCTGTGCTGCCGGACGGCGGCGAGTCGACCGTGTCCCGGCCGGACGCCACGGAGCTGGTGGGGCCGACCTCGGCCTGGCTGGTCACCGACACGTTCCAGCGCCGCGACCAGGACTTCGGCGCGGTCCACGGGGCGAAGTCCTACCTGCTGGGCCCGGACGAGAAGGTCGCCGGCAAGCAGCACCCACCGGCCCAATGGTCCGACGGCCAGCCCGTCGCCTACCAGACCGTCGCCGGCTACGCCGACGGCGTCCAGGTCGCCGCATCCTCCTACGGCTCGTCGCTGGTGCCAAGCCCCGACCAGGGGCCGTTCGCGGCTGTCGACGGGCTGACATACACCGCGTGGACGGCGTCGCCGGACGGGGACGACGGCTCGCGGGGCGCCTGGATCCAGGTCAGCGCCCCCCGCCAGATCGAGGTCCCGTACATCGAGGTCCAGTTGCTGCAGGAGGGCGACTTCCGCCCCAAGGTCGGGGCGATCCGGGTAACCACCGAGGCCGGCTCGGCCGTCACCGAGGTGCAGGCCGTGGAGACGCCCCAGCAGCTCACCGTGCCGCCGGGCCCCAGCAGCTGGTTCCGGCTCACCTTCGAGCGGATCACGAAGGCCGGCGATCCCGGGTACGGCGCCGGCTTCCGTGAGATCACCATCCCCGGCCTGCTGATCCAGCGGTACGCGCAGGTGCCGGCGGACGCCGCCGGCCTGTTCGCCAGGCAGGGGCAGGGCCAGGTCGTCTACTCGTTCGAGCGGACGCGGGTCGACATCACCGAGCCGTTCGGCGGCTCGGAGGAGCAGACCATCAGCCGCCGGTTCGAGGTGCCGCGGCCGATGCGGCTGAAGGTCGGCGGCGGCATCCAGGCGATCCCGTCAGCGGTGGCCGCCGAGCCCGGCTCGCCCGCGCCGTTCGTCGTGCCCTGCGGCGGCGGGCTGGCGCTGCTGGTCGACGGGATGCGCTACGACCTGCGGGTCGAGGGCACGATGGGCGACGTTGCCGCGGCCCGCCCGCTGCGGATGACGGTGTGCACCCCGGACGAGACGATCCCGCTCGGCGCCGGGCCGCACGTGCTGTCCATCGATCACGGCGGCACCGCGCTGCTGGTGTCGTCGCTCACGCTGGCCGAGACCAGGGCGCAGGCAACCGAGTCTGTCCCGCGGGCGACGTCGGTCACGGCCTGGTCGCCCGAGCGGCGCGAGGTCCGCATCGAGGCGGGGGAGCAGGCCTTCCTGGCCATCCGGGAGAACTTCAACTCCTCGTGGACGGCCACGGTCAACGGTCTGGAGCTGCAGCCGGTGCGGCTCGACGGCTGGCAGCAGGGCTGGATCGTGCCGGCGGGCGCCGCCGCCACCATCCTGATCGAGAACAAGCCCGGCCAGGTGTACCAGCGCAACCTGGTCATCGGTGGCCTGCTGTTCGCGCTCCTGCCGCTGCTCGCGCTGGCGCCCGCCCGCTGGCGGCTGCGCCGCTCGGTCGACCCCGACGGCTACCCCCGCCTGCTGGACCCGTCGCGGCTGCCGCTGCTGCCGACGCTGGCGGGCATGCCGACGGTGCTGGCTGGCGGCCTTCTCGCCACGCTCGCGGTCTTCCTGGTGGCCGGGCCGCTGGCACTCGCGGTGCCGGTCCTGGTGTTCCTCGGGCTTCGCTGGCCGGTGCTGCTGCCGTGGGCCGCGCTCGTGGCGATGACGGCGGCCGGCGTCGGCGTGCTGGGGGGGCCGGACGCGGTGCCGGGTTCGGGACGCGGGCCGTTCAGTTCTCAGGTGCAGCTCGCGGGCACGCTCGCGTTCGCCGCCGCCGTCGCCAACCTCGCGCTGCCTGCCCGGGGCGCCCGTCCCGGCCGCGGAGACCCACCGGACGAGGACAGCCCGGACGAGGAAGCGCTGGACGAGGACATCGCGCTCGATGCCACCGGGCCCAGAAGGGCCCCCCTGGCCAGGTCCACCCCGGCACCGGCACAGCGCGCGCGAACCGGCGAGTCCTGGCCGGCCGACGAGGCCGACGAGGACGACGAGCCCGTCGGGCCGGCGCGGGCCGGCTCGCGCGCTCGGGCCCCCGACCCGGAGGACACGATGCTGATCCGGCTGCGCGGTCCGCTGAGCAGGGAGCGGCGCCCGTGGAGCTGACGTTCGCCGAGCAGATGATCATCGCGTCGGACCGGCGTAGGGCCCGGCTGCTGGTGGCCGCGGTCGCCGAGTTCGACGGGCGCCTCGACGCGGGCGCGCTGCGGGCGGCGGCGGACGCTGTCTGCCAGCGCCGGCCCGCCCTGACCAGGGCGCTGGCTGACCGGTTCGGGGCCGCCGGCTGGCGCCTCGAGGCCGACCCGGCCGGGCCCGTGGAGCTGATAGAGGTCACGGCGTCCGGCGACGGCTACTGGCCCGCCGTCGACGAGCTCCTGTCGGGCGAGTTCGACCCGCGGCGGGCGCCGGCTATCCGGATGCTGCTGGCGCACCGCCCGGACGGCGACGCTGTCGCGCTGGCCGCCCACCACGTCATCGTGGACGGCCGCAGCGTCGTGGCGCTGCTCGCCGAGATCCTCGAGGCGGTCGGTGCGGCCGGCACGGCGGACGCCCCCGCCGCGGCGAGGCCGCCCGCCGCCGCCCGCTCGCCGCTCGGCCAGGTGGTGGGAGCCGCCGCCCGACGGGCCGTCGGCGGGGCCTGGCGGGGCGCGCGCGGGGCGCTGCTGGCCAGGGCCCGGGTCGGCGCCCGGCACGTGGCCCCGACCGGCCGCCCGGGAACGACCGGCTACCTGGTGGCCCCGCTGGTCCTGTCGGTGCCCGCGACGCGGCCGGCGTGCGCGGACGGCGGCCGGCCGACCGTCAACGACATGCTCCTCGCGGCCGCCCACCTCGCCGTCGAGCGGTGGAGCGCGGGCCGCGGCCGCGCGTGCGGCGTCCTGCGGGTCCGGATGCCCGCCGTCACCGGCGGGGCCGACCAGGGCGGCGACGGCAGCGAGCTGGGCAACAACACCGGGCAGTCGCTGATCTTCTCCCGGCCGGCTGACCGGGCCGACCCGGCGACGCTGCTCGACCGGGTGCGTGAGCAGTCCGCTCGGATCAAGGCCGCCGACGTGAGGACGGCAGCCGGCGCGTCCGGGGCGGTGGCCGCGGTGGCCGCGGCGGTGCTGCGCGGTTGGCCCCGGGCGCTGCTGCTGCGGGCGGCCGTCGAGGCGGCCAGGCCGGCGCTGGCCCCGGCGGCCGCCGTCAGCAACGTCGGCCGGGTGGCGCCTATGGCGGCCGGCGCAGCGGGCCCGGCGACTCGCGCGGTGTACTTTGCCGCCACCGCCGGCCCGCCGCAGGGGCTGATGATCGGCGTCACCCGGACCGGTGAGCGGCTGCATCTGACCTTCTGCTTCCACCGCGCCGTCGCCGACCGGGTTGGCGCCGCCGCGTTCGCCGAGTTGTTCGCTGCGGCCTTCGCCGAGGTGGCTGGCCGGCCGGAGGCGCTGGCCGCATGACGGCAGAACGGCGACCCAGTAGCTGACCATCCCGACGACCTGACTGGATGGGCCGGACCGCGCGAACGCCGGGGCGCGGCGACCCCCGCCGGTGCCTCGCCGGCCCTTCGGAACGGAGCTCCCATGGACTTGAAGAGCAGGATCGCCGGTTACATCCCGGACCGCGCGTTCGCGACGGCCGTCGCGTATGCCCACCGCCGCTTCGAGCCGATCCTGCGCCAGGTCAAGATGTTCGTCGGGCCGAACCAGACCGCGATCGACGTCGGTGCCTGGTACGGGCCGTGGACGCACTGGCTCGCCCGCGCGGCCGCCTCGGTCATCACCGTCGAGGCGAACCCGGACCTCGCCGACTTCGTGCGGCGGACGGCGCCGGCCAACGTCACCGTCGTCGCCGCCGCGGCCTCCGACCAGGAGGGCGAGGCCACGCTGTGGCTGCCGCCGGGTGGCAAGGGCACCGAGGGCCGGGCGTCGCTGTACGGCGAGGGCAGCACCGGCCGGTCGGTGAGCGTGCGGACGATCCGGCTCGACAGCCTTGACGTCGCCGACGTCGGCCTCATAAAGATCGATGTCGAGGGGCACGAGCTCTCGGCACTGCGCGGCGCTGAGGGCATCGTCCGTAAGTGGCGGCCGATGCTCATCGTCGAGGTCGAGGACCACCGGTCGTCGGCGGCGGACACGCTGGACCTGATCAGTGACTGGGGCTACGAGGGGATCTTCTTCAAGGACGGTTTGTGGCACCCGCTGGCCGGCTTCGACCTGGTGGGGCACCAGGCGGCGATGACCGAGGTGGCCAGGCAGAGCTACCTGCGGGCGACGGTCGGCAAGGTGGGCGACCGGTACGTGAACACGATCGTCTTCCGCCCGCTGCCGGTGGGCGCCTGAGCCAGCCCGCGGAAGGACCGATGCGGCCCGCTGCCCACCAGGACCCGCCGTTGGGATCCGCCGACCCGCGGTATCCCCCGGCCGAGCCCGGACGCGCGCGTCCCGGCCGCCATCCCACGCGTCGGCGGGTCGCAGCCATCGGGCTGGGCCTCGTCGGGCTGGGCGCCGCGACCGCGGCCACCACGATCGGCATCCGCCGGCTCCCGACGACGAGGCGGGACACCCTCGGCCTGCTGTCGGTGTTCGGCGCGCCGGGCACCTTCGCCGGGCTCGCCAGGTCCGGCACGGTGGCGACCGTCGATGTGCCCGGGTTCGGGTTCGGCCCCGGCCATGCGGCGTTCATGTCGACGGCGACCGACGACGGCACTGTGTTCATTGGCACGACGCCGTTCACCGACGATCCGATCATGCCGACGGCCAGCACGATGGAGGTCGGCGCCTTCTACCCCGGCACGGGCCACTTCGACCGGATCATGATCCCGTCGAGCGCCGGGCACACCTCGGTGCCCAGCCCGAACCCGGCACACCTGGGCGTGGGTGGCGCAGACGTCGCTGACCTGGTCGTGCTCATGGACCCCGACGGTGGGCAGCGGGTGCTGTTCGTCTCGGCGATGCCGTACCACGGCTGGGACACCAGGGCGAACGGGCAGTTCCCCAGCATCGGGCAGCTCCGCCGGGACGGGGCCGGGATCTGGCGTTACGAGCCGGACGGCGCGCTGACCGGGGACGACCTGGCCGGCCTCGCCCCGCCGGCCGCGGCCGGGCAGGCCTTCCCCGCGGCCGGCCCCACGGTGCCTCGCTCCGCCCGGGCCCCGGTGTCGATCGTCCGGCTGCCGCGCTCGGGGCACCTCGTCATCGCCCAGTATTTCGGCACACCCGGCGGGACCCGCTCGGGCGCGCTGCTGGTCCTCGGCCTGGACGGGCGCACCCGCGCGTGGTGGCAGTACCCCGCGACCACACCGCTGGGCACGCCGACCGTGGTCAACCCGCGCGAGGTGGTGGCCGACCCGACCAGCGAGCCGGACGACGAGCGCTTCGTGCTGATCAGCGACTGCTTCACGGCGGACGGCGTGACGCTGCCGTTCCCGGTGCAGGAGTTCTCCTACTCGGCGAGCACCGGCCAGATCGTCCCCAGGAGCGCGCCGGTGCGGGCCACCCAGGACGGCACCCGGATGGAGTCGGCCTGCTTTGACCACGCCGGGAACCTGTACGTGGCGCGGACCAGGAGCGATGGCCTGCGCGCCGACGCGATGGCGGTCTACGCCAAGATCGGCCGCGAGCGCAGCCTGGTGACCAGGGCCCCGGCGACGCCCGGCTGGCCGGATCTGTTCGGGATCGAGTGCCGGCCCGACTACTTCCTCGCCGAGACGGCCCGCGGCGGGCTGGTGCGCAGCTTCACCGCCGACCCGGTCACCGGCGCGATCCTGCTCGCCGGCCTCGAAGGGCTGCTGCAGGTGGTCCGGGCGAGCGGGTCCGGGGAGGCGATGACGTTCAGCACCACCGCGATCGAGTTGGGGCTCGACCATCTGCGCGGCCCGGCCTCGCGCTACATCGGCGTCCGCCGGGCGGCGATCGACGGCCCCCGCCGGCTGATGTGGCTGCCGGTGAACCAGATGGTGCTGGACGCGATCCCGTGGCCGTACCCGCCGTTCCGGCTGGACCAGTGGTTGTTCCGGATCGACCTCGACATGCTGCTGCGGCCCTGAGCGAGGGCTCGGGCCGCAGCAGCGGCCGGTCAGCGCTGGACCGGGTCAAAGTCGCGCCGCCAGGCGGCGAGGGCGCGGGCGTCCGTGCCCTCCGTGATGAACGCGACCGGCAGGTCGTCGTAGGTCCAGAAGACCAGGAAGTTCTCGGCGAAGTAGTAGCAGAGCAGGCTGCCGCCGGCATCGCCGCTCGGCTGGCTCCAGCGCTCCTCGCTGGGCTGCCCGGCCTCGCAGTCACCCTGGTCGACCACGAACGCGGCCAGCGCGCCGAAGTGGCGGTCAGCCGCCGACCGGTCCGGGTAGTGGAACGCGCGGACGACGACGCCGTCCGGCGTCGTGCAGCGCACCGCGGCGTCCGGGTAGCGGCTCTCGGCGCGCGGGTCGACGTCCTCGCAGTTCGTCATCGTCTCCGGGTTCAGCAGCGCGCGCAGCGCCTCGCCGGGCGGGCCGGTGACCTCCGGGGCGGCCGGCGCGGCGGCGCCGCCATCCCCGTCGTCGCTGTCCCCGGTGACCAGGAGGAAGGACAGCACGCCGACGGCGACCGCGAGCACGGCGACCGCCGCGATGAGCACCACGGTCAGCGCCCGCCCGCCCCTGGCCGGAGGCCGCGGCTGGCCGGCACCGGCCGGCGGCGACATCCCCGGCAGCGACAGCGGCCCGGTCGGCGGGCTGGGCGGGAAGCCGAGCGGCGGGACGGTCGGCTGCGGGCCGGTGGGCGGGCCCGGCC
>JADGHD010000169.1 GCA_019689615.1 Frankia sp.
CTGCTGCTCCCCGTCGGCTGCGGGGCCGGGGACGGGGGCGAGGGCGACGGCGGGGGCGCCAGCCCGACCGCGGGCTCGGCCGCCGGTGGCGGGCCGCGGCAGCCCGGTGAGACCTGGGAGAAGGTCGACCCGGCCGCCGTCGGGCTGGACGCGGCCGTGCTCGAGGAGATCGCCGCGGTCGCCGAGGAGGGGAAGTCAAACTGCCTGATCGTGGTCCGGGACGGCCGGATCGCCGGTGAATGGTATTTCCGCGGCACCAACGAGAACACGACGCAGAATGTCTTCTCGGTAACGAAGTCGGTGACCAGCACGCTCGTCGGCATCGCCCAGGACGACGGCGCCCTGCGGATCTCGGACAGCGCGTCCACCTGGATCCCGCAGTGGCGGGGGACGCCGGCCGAGGCGGTGACGGTGCGAAACCTGCTCAGCAACGACTCGGGCCGGCAGTGGAGCTGGGCCACCGACTATGCCGAGCTTCCCCGGGAGCAGGACCAGACTGCCTTCGCGATCGGCCTGGCCCAGGAGCACCCGCCGGGCCAGACCTGGGCCTACAACAACTCGGCGATCCAGACGCTCAGCCAGGTGCTCGCCGGCGCGACCGGGCAGGACCCGGTCGACTTCGCCAAACAGCGGCTGTTCGAGCCGATCGGCATGGCCCACACGACGTTGGGCACGGACCCGTCCGGCGGGGCCCAGACCTACTCCGGGCTGCGGACGACCTGCCGCGACCTCGCCCGGTTCGGGCAGCTCGTGCTCGACCAGGGCCGGTGGGGCGACGAGCAGATCGTGTCCGCCGAGTGGCTCGCCGAGGCGACCGGGCAGTCGTCCACGGCGATCAACGCCGCCTACGGCTACCTGTGGTGGCTGAACCGCCCGGGGCCGATCGCGGGCGTCCAGGCCGCGTCGGACCTGTCCGCGGTGGGCGACGGCACGCTGCGGCACGGCCAGCTCGTCCCCGGCGCGCCAGAGGACATGTTCTGGGCGGTGGGCCTGGGCAACCAGGTCGTGCAGATCGACCCGGGATCGCGCACGGTCGTCGTCCGACTGGGCATCCCCGAGGGCAGCCCGCGCCCGCCGACGTTCGGCCAGGCCGAGGCCAGCCGGGTGGTCACCGAGGCGGTCACCGGCCCGGTGCCCGCCGGCGGCTGACGGCGGGCCGCCAGCCACCCGCGCGGGGCGGTGCAGGAATGCCCCCGCGGGCGGGCACATCGTCATCGGCCTGGCCCGGAAAAGGCACATCCGGACCCGGATGACCGAACATGCTTCCCGTTTTTCCGCCCGGGCTGGGCGTGCGCCCGGGGTTACGCTCCCGGCTGCCACAGCACCTTCTTACGGCGACCATTCCCGCGGACCGAGCGAGGAGATTCCAACGGATTCTGGCCCCGTCGTCGAGTGCCGAGCAGACCGGAGAGGACCCACGTGGACATCAATGACCTCCTCGAGATCGAGGAAATCAAGCAGCTCAAGGCCCGCTATCTGCGGCTGGTCGACGAGAAGAGATGGGAGGAGTGGGCGGACGTCTTCACCGAGGACCTGGACGCCTGGATCGAGGATGTCCCGGACGAGCGGTTCACCACCCGCGAGGAGTTCATCGCGTTCATCCGGCGGGCGATCGGCGCCGGCCTGACGGTCCACCACGGGCACATGCCGGAGATCCAGATCACCGGCCCGGGCACCGCCCGCGGCATCTGGTCGATGTACGATTTCGTCCGCTTCTGTGGGCCGGACGGCTCGCTGGAGGTGGACGGCTGCGGGCACTACCGCGAGGAGTACCGCAAGTGCCCAGACGGCAAGTGGCGGATCGCCCGGCTGCGGATCACCCGGCTGCGCGGCATGGTCGAGGAGCTGGAGCGCCGCGGCCTGGTCGAGCAGCCGGTCCCCGCCATCCCGCAGACCCGCCGGGCCCCGGCTGACGACGAGCGAGCGGCCCGGTGACCGCCCCCCGGCCGGGCGGCGCCGCCAGCGCGCGCGGGGCGGCCAGTGCCCGCGGTGCCGCCGGTACCGCCGCCCGCGTGCCCAGGCCGCGCGGCCGCCCCAGCAGCCGCGCCGGCGCCGTCACCCGCGGCCGGCCCGTCCGGGGCGCCCCCGGTCAGGGCGCGGCCAGGCAGCGCAGCCTGCCCGCCCGTCCAGGCCAGCGCCTCGGGGCCGCCGCCGGTCGGGCCCGGCGCGTCGGCCGCCGGCTGTGGGCGTGGACCAGGGCGGCCGGCGAGGTCGTGCTGGCCGTGACGCTGGTCGCGCTGGCGCACGGCGAGCGCTGGCTGCGCCGCCCACGGCAGGCGGCGGGCAAACCGGCCAGGACCGGCACCGCGCGCGCCGGCCAGGCCCGCGCCGGCGCGTCCGGCCGGGTGCCGCGCCCGGCCCGCGGCGCCGACCGCGCCCAGCGGGTGCGCTGATCTTCACCCTCCGGCGTTGCGCGCCCGCGCCCCGCGGTGTCGCGGCGTAGCGTCCGCGGCGTGACGACGCTGGTCACCGGGGCCACCGGCAAGGTGGGAGCGGCGGTAACCACCGCGGCGCTGGCCGCCGGACACGAGGTGCGCGCGCTGGCGCGCGACCCGGCCCGGGCCGCCCGGATCCTGCCGGCCCGGCCGGGACTGGAGATCGTCCGCGGCGACGTGACCGACCCGGGGTCGCTGGCCCGCGCCGCCGCCGGCTGTGACCTGGTGATCAACGCGATGGGCGTGCCCGAGCAGTGGCTGGCCGACGAGTCGCTGTTCGAGCGGATCAACGTCGCCGGTGCGGAGAACGTGGTCAAGGCCGCCGCCGCGGCCGGCGTCCGCCGGCTGGTGCACACCAGCACGATCACCGTCTTCGACGCTGCGCCCGGTGGCGGCTTCGACGAGTCGGACCTGGCCGCCGAGCCGAAGCCCAGCCCGTACGACCGGTCCAAGCAGCGCGGGGAGGAGGCGGTGCTGGCCGCCGCGGCCGGCACCGACCTGGCCGTGGTGATCGTCAACTCGGCCACCGTGTACGGCCCCGGCCCGACCACCGCCGCCTCGATGGAGGAGCGGATGTTCGCCCCGGCCATCCGCGGCCTGCTGCCCGCGGTGCCGTCCGGCGGGTTCGGGATCGTGTTCACCGAGAGCCTGGCCCGCGGCCACCTGCTCGCCGCCGAGCGCGGCCGGCCCGGCCAGCGCTACATCATCTGCGACACCCACGTCACGCTCGACCAGCTGCTGCGGGAGGGCGTCGCGGTGGCCGGCCGTGGCCGCCGGCCGCTGCTCACCCTGCCCGGCCCGGCCGCCACCGCGCTCGCCGCCGCCGGTGAGGCCGTCGCCCGCGTCACCCGCCGCCCGCCGCCGCTGGCCCGACGCCAGCTGGACTACCTGCGCTGGAACGCCCGCCCCGACGCCGGCCGGGCCCAGCGCGAGCTCGGCTGGCAGCCCACGCCGCTGGCCGAGGGGCTGCGCGCCACCCTGCGCGCCGCCGGCTGGTGCTGACCCGGGGTTCGCGGCAGCGCGTGGCGCCGGCTCGTTGGTGCGGCTGACCGGGCGGCCCGGCCGGCCTACCGTAGGGGCATGACGACGACCGCTGATCCGCCCCCGGCTGGCTCGGTGCCGGCAGGTGCGCCGGTTGGGGCCCAGGCCGCCGGGCGCGGGCTGGTGGGCGGGCCGGGGCTGCCGCAGCGGCGCCGGCTGGTGACCGAGGTGCCCGGGCCGCGCTCGCGGGAGCTGCTGGCGCGCCGGGAGGCGGCGGTCGCCCGCGGGGTGTCGGTCATGCTGCCGGTGTTCGTGACCGCCGCCGGCGGCGGGATCCTCGTGGACGCCGACGGCAACGCGTTGATCGACCTCGGCTCCGGCATCGCCGTCACCACGGTGGGCAACAGCGCGCCCCGGGTCGTCGACCGGGTCATCGAGCAGGTCCAGGCGTTCACCCACACCTGCTTCATGATCACCCCGTACGAGGGGTACGTCGCCGTCTGTGAGCAGCTCAACCGGCTCACCCCGGGCAGCCACGACAAGCGGTCCGCGCTGTTCAACTCGGGCGCAGAGGCGGTGGAGAACGCCGTCAAGATCGCGCGCAGGTTCACCAGGCGACAGGCGGTGATCGTCTTCGAGCACGCCTACCACGGCCGGACCAACCTGACGATGGCGCTCACCGCCAAGAACCACCCGTACAAGTCCGGGTTCGGTCCGTTCGCGCCCGAGGTGTACCGGGCGCCGCTGTCCTACCCGTTCCGCGACGGAGGGCTGACCGGCCAGCAGGCCGCGGCTCGGGCGATCGACGTGATCGAGAGCCAGGTCGGCGCCGGCAACGTCGCCGCCGTGCTGGTCGAGCCGATCCAGGGGGAGGGCGGCTTCGTCGTCCCGGCCCCCGGCTTCCTCGCGGAGCTGGCGGACTGGTCGCGCTCGGCCGGCGCGGTGTTCATCGCCGACGAGGTGCAGACCGGGTTCGCGCGCACCGGCGCGATGTTCGCCTGCGAGCACGAGGGCGTGGTGCCCGACCTGGTGGCCACGGCGAAGGGGATCGCCGGCGGGCTGCCGCTGTCCGCGGTCACCGGCCGGGCCGAGATCATGGAGTCGGTGCACCCGGGCGGGCTCGGCGGCACCTACGGCGGCAACCCGCTGTCCTGCGCCGCGGCGCTCGCCGCCATCGAGACCCTGGAGCGCGACGGGCTGGTCGACCGGGCCCGCCAGATCGGCGAGCGGGTGCTGCCCCGGCTGCGCGCCACCGCCGAGCGGGTCCCGGCGATCGGCGATGTGCGCGGCCGCGGGGCGATGCTCGCCGTCGAGCTGGTCGAGCCGGGCACCCGCAGGCCGGACGCCAGCGCCGCCGCCACGGTCGCCCGCCGCTGCCACGAGCAGGGCGTGGTCGTGCTGACCTGCGGCACCTACGGCAACGTCCTGCGCCTGCTCCCGCCGCTGGTGATCGGCGACGACCTGCTCGACGACGGCATCGCGGTGCTGACCGCCGCCCTGGAGTCCCTGGCCAGCTGACCGGGACCCCAGGGCGACCGGGCGCCCTCAGGCCTTTGGGCCACCGAGCGACTCAGGCCTTTGGGCCACCGAGCGACTCAGGCCTTTGGGCCACCGAGCGACTCAGGCCTTTGGGCCACCGAGCGACTCAGGCCTTTGGGCCACCAGCGACGTAGAGGACCTGGCCGCTGACGAAGCCGGAGCCCTCGCTGACGAAGAACGAGACGGCGTGCGCGATGTCCTCCGGCTTGCCGACCCGGGCGACCGGGATCTCCTTGGCCCGCCGCGCCTCAAAGGCCTCCCAGGTCTCGCCGAGCCGCTCGGCGGTCGCCCGGGTCATTTCGGTCTCGATCAGACCGGGGGCGACGGCGTTCGCGGTGACGCCGAACTTCCCGAGTTCGACCGCGAGCGTCTTGGTGAAGCCCTGCATACCGGCCTTTGCCGCGGAGTAGTTCACCTGGCCGCGGTTACCCAGCGCCGACGTGCTCGAGAGGTTGACGATCCGGCCCCACTTGGCCTCGACCATGTACTTCTGGCAGGCCTTGGACATCAGGAACGCGCCCCGCAGGTGCACGGCCATGACCAGGTCCCAGTCGCTCTCCGGCATCTTGAAGATGAGGTTGTCCCGGGTGATGCCGGCGTTGTTGACAAGCACGAGCGGCGGGCCGAGCTCGGCGACCACCCGGGCGACGGCGGCGTCGACCTGCTCGGAGTTGCTGACGTCGCACGCCACGCCGATCGCCTTGCCGCCGTCGGCGACGATCTGGTCGACGACCGGCTTGGTGGCCTGCTCCTCGAGGTCGAGCACGGCGACCGCGAGGCCGTCGGCGGCCAGCCGCCGCGCGGTGGCGGCGCCGATCCCGCGGGCCGCGCCGGTCACGATCGCTACTCGAGGGGCGGATTCGGTCATTGCTGGATCTCCCGTCTCGCGGCGGGCTAGGGCCGAGCCGTCGGCGGCCTGACCGCTGCCTGCCAGTCACCTGTCCAAGTCCCGGCGCCATCCTGCCGAAACCGGGTCCGCCGGGTCGCCTCGAAACGGCGGATCTCACGTCCTGGCATCGGCCGACCACCCGCCGCGCGCCAGCCCGCGCCCGGCCGGGCGGGTCATTCGCGCGGGACCAGCCGGACGACCAGCGACTTCGAGACGGGGGTGTTGCTCTTCCTGGCGGTCGCGTCGAGCGGGACGAGCACGTTCGTCTCCGGGAAGTAGGCGGCGGCGCACTCGCGGGCCGTCGGGTAGGCCACCACCCGGAAGTTGTCGGCCCGCCGCTGCGAGCCGTCCTTCCACACGCTCACGATGTCGACCTGGCTGCCGTCGGCGATGCCGAGCTCGGCGAGGTCGTCCGGGTTGACCAGGACCACCCGCCGCCCATGCCGGACGCCGCGGTACCGGTCGTCGAGGCCGTAGATGGTCGTGTTGTACTGATCATGCGAGCGCAGGGTCTGCAGCAGCAGGTGGCCGGGCGGCAGCCGGAGCACATCCAGCTCGTTGACCGTCAGCACGGCCTTGCCGGACGGGGTGCGGAACTCGCGGGAGTCGCGCGGCGGGTGTGGCAGCAGGAAGCCGCCGGGCGCGGCGATCTTCTCCTCGTACTCCTCGAACCCCGGGATCACCCGGGCGATGTGCTCCCGGATCCGCCGGTAGTCGTCGGCGAGCCCGAGCCAGTCGACCTTGGCCGCGTCGGGCCGGTTCGCCAGGGTCGCCGCGGCGATGCCGGCGACGATCGCGACCTCGGAGCGCAGCGCCGGGCCGGCCGGCGCGAGGGTGCCCCGGGAGGCGTGCACGGCGCCCATCGAGTCCTCGACTGTGACCACCTGCGGGCCGCTGGCCTGCACGTCCAGCTCGGTGCGGCCGAGCGTCGGCAGGATCAGCGCGGTGGCGCCGGTGACCACGTGCGAGCGGTTGAGCTTGGTGGAGATCTGCACGGTCAGCCGGCAGGACCGGACCGCGGCCTCGGTGACGGCGGTGTCGGGCGTGGCGGCGACGAAGTTGCCGCCCAGGGCGACGAAGACCTTGGCCCGGCCGTCGCGCATCGCCCGGATCGCCTCGACCACGTCGTAGCCGTGGTGGCGGGGCGGTGAGAAGGCGAACTCCGCGCCGAGGCGGTCGAGGAAGGCCTGCGGCGGCTTCTCCCAGATCCCCATGGTCCGGTCGCCCTGCACGTTGGAGTGCCCGCGCACCGGGCAGACCCCCGCGCCGGGCCGGCCGATGTTGCCCCGCAGCAGCAGGAAGTTGACCACCTCGCGGATCGTGGGGACCGCGTGCTCGTGCTGGGTCAGCCCCATCGCCCAGCAGACGATGATCCGCTCGGCGGCCATCACCCGCTTCGCCAGCTCGTCGATCTCGGCGGCGGCCAGCCCCGTCGCGGCGGCGACATCGGCGTCGTCGAGCGCCCGCACATGCGCGGCGAACTCCTCGAACCCGGTCGTGTAGGTGGCCAGGAACTCGTGGTCGAGGACCGTGCCCGGGGCGGCGTCCTCGGCCTCGAGCAGCCGGCGCGACAGCGCCTGGAACAGCGCCAGATCGCCGCCGAGGCGGATCTGGAGGAACTGGTCGGCCCCCCCCGGGCCGCGGCCGCCCCCCCCCGCCCGGCGCGGGGGGGTGGGGGGCCCGCGCGCCCCCCCCCCCCCCCGCGGGGGCGTCGGGGGCGCCGGGGGGCGCCCCGCCCGGGCCCGCGCCCCCCCACCCCGGACGGGCGCTGGGGGTTGCGGAACCGGCGCAGCGCCGCCTCCGGCAGCGGGTTGATGGCGACGATGCTGCCGCCGCGCCGCTTGACCCGCTCCAGCGAGCTCAGCATCCGCGGGTGGTTGGTGCCCGGGTTCTGCCCGACGACGAGCACAAGGTCGGTCTGCTCCAGGTCCTGGAGGGTGACCGAGCCCTTGCCGATCCCGATCGTCTCGATCAGCGCCGTGCCGGACGACTCGTGGCACATGTTCGAGCAGTCCGGCAGGTTGTTGGTGCCGAACGCCCGGACGAACAGCTGGTAGAGGAACGCCGCCTCGTTGCTGGTGCGCCCGGACGTGTAGAAGACGGCCTCGTCCGGGCTGTCGAGCGCGTTGAGCTCGTCGGCGATCAGCTGGAACGCGTCGTCCCAGCTGATCGGCTCGTAGTGGTCGCTGCCCGGCCGCCTGACCATCGGCTCGACGAGCCGGCCCTGCTGGCCGAGCCAGTAGCCGGACCGCTCGGCCAGCTCGGTCAGGCTGTGCTCGGCGAAGAACTCGGGCGTCAGCCGGCGCAGCGTCGCCTCCTCGGCGACCGCCTTGGCGCCGTTCTCGCAGAACTCGGCGGCGTGCCGGTGCTCGGGATCCGGGTCCGGCCAGGCGCAGCCCGGGCAGTCGAAGCCGTCGGCCTGGTTGACCAGGCGCAGGGTGGTCACCGTGCGGCGCACGCCCATCTGGGCGAACGACTGGCCGAGCGCGTGGGCCACCGCGGGCACCCCGGCCACCCAGGGTGATGGGCCAGAGTCGATCTTGAGGTCGTCGGCCGGGTCGACCGCCGGTGCCCTGCGCGCCACAGCAACCACCTCCCAGTGTCGGCCCGGCCGCGCGGCACGGACCGGCCCTTCGACGCTAACCCCGGCTGGCCGCCCGGCCGGGCCGCTCGTTCAGGATGTGGAAGACATTCCGCCGGATTCGCCCCGGCGCGGCGCGGGCAGCTCGGGCGCCCGCAGGATCACGAACACCCCGCGCTCGCCAAGCTCGCGGTGGACGAAGCCGAGCTGCTCGTAGAGCCGGATCGCGGACGTGTTGGCCGCGGCGGCGTGCAGGATCGGCACCTCGCCACGGGCCCGGATCCCGGCCGCGACAGCGCCCATCAGCCGGCTGGCGTATCCGCGGCCCCGGTAGGCCGGGTCCGTGCAGACCGCGCTGATCTCGGTGTAGCCGCCGGCGCGCATCCGCTCGCCGGCCATCGCCACCAGCCGGGGGCCGTCGAAGAT
>JADGHD010000170.1 GCA_019689615.1 Frankia sp.
GCCCGGGCCCGCCCGGCCACGTCGACGTTCGTGGACCCGGTCTCGGCGACCACCTCCACCCGCAGCCCGGCCGGCCGGGCTGCCTCCGCCAGCGCCGCCGGGTCGAGCGGGTCGGCGATGGGCTGGTCAACCGGCGTTGGCCGGGCAGCCGGCGCGGTCTCCTTGGTCACCCGCCCAGCCTGCCAGGCCAGCCCGGCAGTCGGCAGCGAGTGAAAAACATCACATGACTGTCCGGGCGAAGGGCCTGTGGTTGAGACGGAGTGCACGGAATCTCGCACGTGCGACCACGGTGGCCGTACGCTGCCGCGCATGGCACTTCCGGCCTCCGACACCGAACCAAAGCCCGAGCCCGACCTGCACACCACCGCCGGCAAGCTGGAGCAGCTTCGGCGGGTGAACGACGAGGCGGTCCACGCCGGCTCCCAGCGCGCGGTCGACGCCCAGCACGCGAAGGGCAAGATGACGGCCCGGGAGCGGATCGAGGCGTTCCTCGACCCTGGCTCGTTCGTCGAGACCGACGCCTTCGCCCGGCACCGCTCGCACGACTTCGGCCTCGAGAGCAACCGGCCGTACGGCGACGGCGTCGTGACCGGCTACGGCACGGTGGACGGCCGCCAGGTGTGCGTGTTCAGCCAGGACTTCACGGTCTTCGGCGGCAGCCTCGGCGAGGTCTTCGGCGAGAAGATCGTGAAGATCATGGACCTCGCCATGAAGACCGGCTGCCCGGTGATCGGCATCAACGACTCGGGTGGTGCCCGGATCCAGGAAGGTGTCGTCTCCCTCGGCCTGTACGGCGAGATCTTCTACCGGAACGTTATGGCGTCCGGGGTGATCCCGCAGCTTTCGCTGATCATGGGGCCGTGCGCGGGTGGCGCCGTCTACTCCCCGGCGATCACCGACTTCACCCTGATGGTCGACCAGACCAGCCACATGTTCATCACCGGGCCGGACGTCATCAAGGAGGTCACCGGCGAGGACGTCGGCTTCGAGGAGCTGGGCGGCGCGCACACGCACAACACCAAGAGCGGTGTCGCCCACTTCGAGGCCGCGGACGAGAAGGACTGCCTCGAGCTGGCCAAGGCGCTGCTGTCGTACCTGCCGTCCAACAACATGGACGAGCCGCCGGCCTACGCCGAGGTGGCCGACATCGAGGCCGAGGTGGTCCCGGAGCTGGACACGTTCATCCCGGACTCGCCGAACACCCCGTACGACATGCACCAGATCATCGAGAAGATCCTCGACGACGGGGACTTCCTCGAGGTGCACGCCAGGTTCGCGACCAACATCATCGTGGGCTTCGGCCGGGTGGACGGCCGCTCGGTCGGCGTGGTCGCCAACCAGCCGATGGCGTTCGCCGGCACGCTCGACATCGAGGCCAGCGAGAAGGCCGCCCGGTTCGTGCGCACCTGCGACGCGTTCAACATCCCGGTGCTGACCTTCGTCGACGTGCCCGGCTTCCTGCCCGGCACGTCGCAGGAGTGGAACGGCATCATCCGCCGTGGCGCGAAGCTGATCTACGCCTACGCCGAGGCGACCGTGCCGAAGGTCACCGTCATCACCCGCAAGGCCTACGGCGGCGCGTACGACGTCATGGGGTCCAAGCACCTGGGCGCGGACATCAACCTGGCCTGGCCGACCGCCGAGATCGCGGTCATGGGCGCGCGCGGCGCGGTCAACATCATCTACCGGCGCGAGCTGGCCAGCCACGAGAACCCGGAAGCCCGGCGCGCGGCGCTGATCGAGGACTACAACGCCCACTTCGCCACGCCGTACATCGCGGCCGAGCGGGGCTACCTGGACGCCGTCATCCCGCCGTCGGTGACCCGGCGCGAGGTGATCAAGGCGCTGCGCCTGCTGCGCACCAAGCGCCAGACCCTGCCGCCGAAGAAGCACGGCAACATCCCGCTGTAGGAGGAGCAGTGGCCAACGCCGACACCGACGGCGCGGCCGGGCAGCCCGGCGACCCCGGCGGCTCCGGCCGGCCGCTGCTGCGGCTGGTGCGCGGCGACGCGACCCCCGAGGAGATCGCCGCCCTGGTCGCGGTGCTCACGGCGCGGGCAGCGGCCGCCGCCGCGCCGCCACCCCCGCCGCCGCGGTCGCTGTGGGCCGACCCGAGCCACGCGCTGCGCACCCCGCTCGCCCCCGGCCCGGACGGCTGGCGGCGGGCAGGCAGGGCAGCCGGGCTGCGCTAGCGCCAGGCGGCGGGCGCGCCGGCCCTGGCGGCAAGCGCCGAAGGTCCAGAGGTAGAGATCGAGTCAGCAGCAACCTCAGCGGTGCGCCCGAGCCTAGACTCGGGCAGGCCGGACGAGGACGGGAGGAACGTGCGTAAGATCCTCATCGCCAACCGCGGCGAGATCGCCGTCCGGGTGGCGCGGGCCTGCAAGGACGCCGGGTACGCCAGCGTCGCCGTCTATGCCGAGCCCGATATCGACGCCCTGCACGTTCGGGTCGCCGACGAGGCGTACGCGCTCGGCGGGTCGACCCCCGGCGACTCCTACCTCCGCATCGACAAGATCCTCGAGATCGCGCAGCGGTCCGGCGCGGACGCGGTCCACCCCGGCTACGGCTTCCTCGCCGAGAACGCCGACTTCGCCGATGCCGTCATCGCGGCCGGGCTGACCTGGATCGGCCCGCCGCCGGACGCGATCCGCCGGCTCGGTGACAAGACCGCCGCCCGCCACATCGCGCTGTCCGTCGGCGCCCCGCTGGCCCCCGGCACCGCCGACCCGGTCTCCGGCGTCGACGAGGTGCTCGCGTTCGCCGACGAGCACGGGCTGCCGGTCGCGATCAAGGCGGCGTTCGGCGGCGGTGGCCGCGGCCTGAAGGTCGCCTGGACCCGCGAGGAGCTGCCAGAGCTCTACGAGAGCGCGGTCCGCGAGGCGACCGCCGCGTTCGGCCGCGGCGAGTGCTTCGTCGAGCGCTACCTCGACCAGCCGCGGCACGTGGAGACCCAGATCCTCGCCGACACCCACGGCAACGTGGTCGTGGTCGGCACCCGCGACTGCTCGCTGCAGCGCCGCTACCAGAAGCTGGTCGAGGAGGCGCCCGCGCCGTTCCTCACCCCGGCCCAGCTCGAGCAGCTCTACGACGCGTCGAAGAAGATCGCCAAGGATGCCGGCTACGTCGGCGCCGGGACCTGCGAGTTCCTGGTCGCCAAGGACGGGATGATCAGCTTCCTGGAGGTCAACACCCGGCTGCAGGTCGAGCACCCGGTAACCGAGGAGGTCGCCGGCATCGACCTGGTCCGGGAGATGTTCCGGATCGCCGAGGGCGAGGAGCTGGGCTACACCGACCCGCCCGCGCGCGGCCACTCGATCGAGTTCCGGATCAACGGCGAGGACCCGGGCCGCAGCTTCCTGCCCGCGCCCGGCACCGTGACCAGGCTGGTCCTGCCGACCGGCCCGGGCGTGCGGGTCGACACCGGCATCGAGAGCGGCAGCGTCATCGGCGGCCAGTTCGACTCGCTGCTCGCCAAGCTCATCGTCACCGGCGCCACCCGCCAGCAGGCGCTGGAGCGGGCCCGCCGGGCCCTCGACGAGATGGTCGTCGAGGGCATGGCGACCGTGCTGCCGTTCCACCGCGCGGTGGTGCGCGACCCGGCCTTCGCCCCCGGGCCGCCGGACGAGCCGTTCCGCGTGCACAACCGCTGGATCGAGACCGAGTTCAGCAACGAGATCCCGCCGTTCTCCGGCGGCGCGGACGCCGAGGACGAGCAGGCCCCGCGCGAGACCGTCGTGGTCGAGGTCGGCGGCAAGCGGCTGGAGGTCACCCTGCCGGCCGGGCTCGGCGCATCCGCCGCGGGCGGCAACGGTGGCGGCGCGCGCGCCGCCACGCCGAGGCGCAAGGCCAGCGCGAAGAAGGGCCCCGCCGTCACCGGTAACGCGCTGACCAGCCCGATGCAGGGCACGATCGTCAAGGTCGCGGTCGCCGACGGCGACACGGTGTCCGCCGGTGACCTGATCGTCGTCCTTGAGGCGATGAAGATGGAGCAGCCGATCAACGCCCACCGCGACGGCGTCGTCACCAACCTCAGCGCCACCGTCGGCGCCGTCGTCCCCAGCGGCGCCGTGCTGTGCGAGATCAAGGACTGACGCGCGGCGCCACGTCGTGAGGTCACCGGCGCGTCGCCACCCGGCGGCGCGCCGGTGGCGTCTGTCCGGGCTTCGTAGGCTCATCCCATGGACGTGGGTAAGGAGCCGGCGGCCGCCGGCACGCCGGCCGCCGAGGCGCAGCCGGCGGCGGCCCCGAAGACCTCGACCGGGGCGCCGACCACGACGCCGCAGGCGCCAGCGGCCGCGGCTGACGCGACGCCGGCGGCGGCCGGGCCGGCCGCGCCCGCCGCACCCGTGGCGCCGCCGCTGTCCGGGCGGATCCTGTACCTGTTCGGGGGCACGCTGCCGACCCGCTACACCGAGTGGGTCTCGCGCGACCTGACCGGCCCGGGGTGGCGGCGGCGGCAGTCGTTGCGGCCGGTGCTGATGATGCTGCCGTTCGCGATCGTGTTCGCGCTGCTGCCCGGACAGCTCGGGATCCGGATGATGCTGGTCGGCTTCCTGCTGATCGCCTCGCTCGGGATCGGCGTCGCCACCAGCGGCCACTTCCGCAACCGCCGGCTCGTCCAGCACGGCTTCCCGCCCGTGTTCCCCGAGGAGGAGGACGAGGGCGACGACGCCTGGCCGCCCACCGCCACGGCGCCGACGCGCGGCGGCGCTGCCCACCCGGCCGCCGCGGAGCGCCCCCGCGGCGACGACGCCGACCCGGACGACCCGGCGGGCTTCAACGCCTAGCGCCTGGCCGGCGGCGCTCCGGCCGGGCCGTCCGGTCCGCGGCTAGGCCGTCGGCCGGGCGCGCAGCTCGGCGACGTAGTCGGCCGGGGCGCCGGCCTTCTCCGCGCCGTCGGCGATCTGCTGCAGGTAGCGCGCCGACGGCAGGCCGCCCTCGTAGGCGTCCAGCACGTAGGTCCAGGCGAGCACGTCGCCGTCGAGCGTCGACACCCGCACCCGGATCCGGGTGTACAGGCCGGTGTCCGCGCCCTCCCAGATGTCGAGCCGCTCCAGGTCGTACCGGTCAAGGTCGTAGAGCAGCACGTACACCCGGCCGCCCGGGTGCGGCACGATCGTCGCCAGCGCGCCGTCCCAGCCGAGGTTCTCCCCGCCGAAGGTGAGCCGCCACCCGGTGAGCCAGCCGGTGCCGGTGACCGGCGAATGCGGGGCGCGCTCCTTCATGGTCGTCGGGTCGAGGTTGTTCGCGTACGCTGCGTACAAACTCGTCTCGGCATTCTGGTTCATCGGCGTCTCTCATCCCATCGCCCGCGCCAGGAGTACTGCCCAGACCGGTACACGCGGCATGCACGGCTGGCCCGGGCCGGCACGCGTGGGACGCACCAGGACTCGGTGCGCCGTGACCCGGCGCACCGTGACTGTCACATCACAGGTCGGCGGCCACGCCCGGGCGAGCGCACACGGATCGGCGGGGCCGGTGTCGCCCCGTCATTATGCGACCGGTGACCAGGCCGGCCACACGGGGCTTTCCGTAGGCTCGCCACCCAGCGGCCCTGGTCAGGCCGTGACGCGCCGGGCCGCCCTGCCCAGGGAAAGGCCGGGGCCGGCCGTCTCGGCCCGGCTGGCGGCCCGCTGACGGTCGGCACGACGTGCCGGAACGGCATCCGGTCTGCCGCCTGGTCACAGCCCGGCCGAGGCGCGCGGATCGGCGGGCAAGATGGAGCAGGGAAGATGTTCACGGCATGCGCCGTGCGCCAACCAACCGGGCCGATGGCGGTGAGCGGCCGGGCGAGGAGGGAACTGTGAGCCGGATCATCATTCTCGGCGGGGGGCCCGGCGGGTATGAGGCGGCTCTGGTCGCGGCATCCCTGGGCGCGACCGTCACGCTCATCGAGGCGAACGGGGTGGGCGGCGCCTGCGTCCTGACCGACTGTGTTCCCTCCAAGGCCCTCATCGCCGCGTCGGAGACGATGACGTCGGTCGCCGCGGCCCCGGCCCTGGGGCTCGCCCGCAAGGGCCTGCCGCTGCCGGCGCCGGCGACCTGGGAGAGCACCGACCCGCGGCTCAAGCCGCCCGAGGTGCTCACGATCGAGGCCACCCTGGTCAACACCCGGGTCCAGGAGCTGGCGCTCGCCCAGTCGCACGACATCGAGTCCCGGCTCAAGCGGGAGAAGGTCGAGGTCGTGCATGCCAGGGGGCGCCTGGTCGGCCCGCACGCGGTCGAGACCGACCATGGCGACTGCTACGTCGGCGACGTCGTGCTCATCGCCACCGGCGCGACCCCGCGGATCCTGCCGACGGCGGTGCCCGATGGCGAGCGGATCCTGACCTGGCAGCAGCTCTACCAGCTCCCGGAGATCCCCGAGCACCTGGTGGTGGTCGGCTCCGGGGTCACCGGCGCCGAGTTCGCCAGCGCCTACCGGGCCCTCGGCGCGGCCGTCACGCTGGTCTCCTCCCGCGAGCGGGTGCTGCCGGGCGAGGACCAGGACGCCGCCCGGGTGATCGAGGACGTGTTCGTGCGCCGCGGCATCGACGTGCTCAACCGCTCCCGCGCCGCCTCGGTCCGCCGCATCGGCGACGGCGTCATCGTCGAGCTGACCGACGGGCGGACGGTGACCGGGTCGCACGCGCTGATGGCGGTCGGCTCGGTGCCGCAGACCAAGGGCATCGGGCTCACGGAGGTCGGCGTGCGGCTCGGCTCCGGCGGGCACGTCGTGGTCGACCGGATGTCGCGGACCTCGGTGCCCGGCGTCTACGCGGCCGGCGACTGCACGGGCGTGCTGCCCCTGGCCTCGGTCGCCGCGATGCAGGGCCGGATCGCGATGTGGCACGCGCTCGGCGAGGCGGTCACCCCGCTGCGGCTGGGCACGGTGTCGTCGAACATCTTCACCGAGCCGGAGATCGCCACCGTCGGCGTGACCCAGCGGATGAAGGACACCGGCGCGATCACCGCCGACGTCGTCACGCTGCCGCTGGCGCGCAACCCGCGGGCGAAGATGCTGGGCATCACCGACGGCTTCGTGAAGCTGTTCTGCCGCCCCGGCAGCGGCACCGTGCTCGGCGGCGTCGTGGTCGCCCCGCGCGCCTCCGAGCTGATCCTGTCGATCTCGCTGGCGGTCACCCACGGCCTGACGTCCGAGCAGCTCGCCAACACCTTCGCCATCTACCCGTCACTGTCCGGCTCGATCACCGAGGCAGCCCGGATCGTGCACCCGAAGGACCTGTTCGCCGCGTTCGACGACCCGCTGTGACGGCGAAGCCGGCCGCGCGCCTGGTGGCGCGGGCCGGCTCCGGTGACGTCGACGCCGGGCCGGCGGCGGGCGGTCAGCTCGTGGCGAGGCGGCCGAGCGCCTCCACGGCGGCGCCGGCGAGCAGGCGGGTGCCCACGCCGATCGCGCGCTCGTCTGCCAGGAAGTCGCCCTGGTGCAGGTCGTAGGTGCGCCCGCCGGGCGTGCGGGTGCCGAGCCTGGCCAGCGCGCCCTGCACGTAGGTGAGGTACCAGCCGAAGTCCTCACCGCCCAGCGACTGGGCGACCGTGGTGGCGGCGGAGTGGCCGAGCACCTGGGTCACGGTCGAGTCGAAGACGTCCACCATGTCGGCGGTGTTCACCACCGGCGGCACGCCGCGTCGGTAGTCGATGACGATCTCCGCGCCGAACGGCGCCACGATCTGCCGGGCGAGCCGCTCCACCAGCTCCGGCGCGCTCTCCCATGTCTCCCGGGACAGCGTGCGCACGGTGCCGCGCAGCTGCCCGGTCCGTGGGATCGCGTTCACCACGGTGCCGGCCTGGACCTGGCCCCACACCAGGGCGAGCGCCGAGCGTGGGTCGATCAGGCGGTTCAGCGCCGCTGGCAGCTGCACCGCCAGCGTCGACAGCGCGTAGACCAGGTCGACCGTGTTCTGCGGCCGGGAGGTGTGCCCACCGGGGCCGGCCAGCGTGATCTCCAGCATGTCGGCGGCCGACGTGATCGGCCCAGGGCGCAGGCCGATCGTGCCTACATCGAGCGCCGGGTCGCAGTGCACGGTCAGCGCCGCGTCGACCGGCTTGAGCACCCCGGCGTCGATGGCATCCAGCGCGCCGCCCGGCATCGTCTCCTCCGCCGGCTGGAACAGCAGCCGCACGGTCCCGGGCAGCCGGTGGGTGGCCGCGTACTCGGCGACCGCCAGGCCAGCGCCGAGCACCACCGTGGTGTGCACGTCGTGGCCGCAGGCGTGGCAGACGCCGGGCACGGTCGAGGCGTACGGCACGTCCTTGGCGTCCTGCAGCGGCAGCGCGTCCAGGTCGGCCCGCAGCATCACCACCGGGCCGTCGCTGTCGGCCGCGTTGCCCGGCCCGCCGGTGCCGATGTCGCAGTACGCGCCGGGCAGGTCGCCGAACCGCTGCGGGACCAGGCCCGCGGCGGTCAGCCGCTCGATGACCCGCCCGGTCGTCCGGTACTCCTGGCGGCCCAGCTCCGGGTGGGCGTGCAGGTCCCGGCGGAACGCGACCAGCTCGTCGCCGTGGCGCTCGAGCCACGACCGGACGAACCCGGCGACGTCCGCGGCCCGGGTCGCGACCGCACCGGGCCGCGCGGCTGCTCCCGGCACACCGGCCGCGCCGGCCGTCTCGGGCACGTCCGTGGCTGACTGCGGGCCGGGACTGGCTGGCTCGGTGTCCACGCTCGTGCCCTCAACCGGATCGGCGAAGGCCAGCCCCGCGTCGGCCGGCGCCGCCGCCGGCATCGCTGCGATGTGGTCCGACATGGTGAGGCTGGCCCTCCCGAAAAATGGACGTAGGGTGTCTGCGAGACGCAACGCCGGCACCACGGCCGAGCCTGCCGGGCCACGCAGCCTGTCCGACAACGCA
>JADGHD010000171.1 GCA_019689615.1 Frankia sp.
CGGCCGCGCGGCTGTGCTGGCCGGGCGCGCCCGGGCGGCTCTCCTCTGCGGGTGCGCCCGGGCGCAGGACCAGCTCGGTCAGCTGGTGCAGCCAGCCGGCGACGTAGCGGTCCGCGTCAGCGGCGGCGTGGGCGGGCACGTTGGCTGTGGTCATCCCGATCGAGCGGAACAGCCGCCAGCCGAGGGCGACGACCTGCAGGAACGCGGCCAGGATCCGGGCCTCCTCCGCCGGCATCGGCCGGCCGTTCGCCGCTGCCTCCTGCTGGATGATCGAGACGATGCGCTCCTGCGCGGGCGACGGGCCGAACACGTCGGCGGAATAGCCGCCCTCCAGCGCCGCCCATCCCATGATCCGGCCGATGCTGTCGTCCGGTACCGCCAGGAACAGGTCGATGACGTCGCCGAGCGCGTCGATGCCCTCGAACCTGGTGGCCGAGCGGGCGGCGACCCGCTGGTAGACCGCGTGCAGCAGCTCCTCGCGGGTGCCCAGGTACTGGTAGACGAGGCCGAAGTTCACCCTGGCCTCGTCGGCGATCTCCCGCAGGCGCACGTTCGCCGGGCCCTGTCTGGCGATCAGCCGCTGGGCCGCGTCCAGCAGCGCCTCGCGCACCTCCTGCCGGCCGCGCGGCCGGCGGCCCGTCCGCTCTCGCCGGCCGGCGGCCGCGCCAGCGGACGAGCCCGCGCGCGACCTGGCCCTCGGGCCGGCGGGCGCGGCCGCGGCGGACGCTGAGGCGGCGTCATCGCGCGGTAGCGTGCCGCCCCCTTCGCGCGGTAGCACGCTGTCGCCAGGAGATCCCACGCCGTGAATCGTACGGTGTCGCCGGCAGCGTCTCCGAAGCCGCGGGCGCCCGAAAGGCGACGGTTGCGCCCGAACTAGTCAGATGGCTAAGGTCGTGTGACCAGAACCACGGCGACCATGTCGCCTGCCGCTCGCACCCGAGCGGGCCGGCGGCACGCGCGTCCACGATCGGAACTACAGCCGGAGCGAACCGTGGCCGACCACCTGACCTTTGACCGCCTGTATCTCGACGGTGCCGCCGTCGTCGGCGAGGGCGAGCCCCTCGAGGTCGAGGACCCGGCGCGCGCCGAGCCGTTCACCAGCGTCCCGACCTCCTCCCCCGCCCAGGTCGAGCAGGCGGTGGCCGCGGCCAGGCTGGCGTTCGACACCGGCCCGTGGAGCCGCACGCCGGTGCGCGAGCGGGTCGACGCGCTGCTGCGGCTGGCCGAGCGGCTGCGGGCGTGGCGGGACGAACTGATCGAGACCGCGATCCGCGAGACCGGCTCGACCGCGCTGGTCGCCCAGTGGGCCCAGGTCGACATGGCGCTCGACCAGGCCAGGGCGCTGCCCGAGCTGTTCGCGACGCTGCCCGAGTGGGAGCACAACGAGCTGCCGCTGGCCGACAGCCTCGACCCGTCCGGCCGGGACGTGCTGCTCAGCATCCGCCGCTACGAGCCGTGCGGGGTGGTCGCGGCGATCACGCCGTACAACTTCCCGCTGCAGACCAACGTGTGGAAGGTCTTCTCGGCGCTGGCCGCCGGCTGCTCGGTGGTGCTGCGGCCGAGCCCGCTGACCCCGATCACCGCGCTCGCGCTCGGGGCCGCGGCGCTGGAGGTGGGGCTGCCGCCCGGCGTGCTGAACATCGTCGTCGAGCACGGGGCGGACGGCGCGAAGCTGCTGTCCAGCGACCCGCGGGTGGACTGCGTGTCGTTCACCGGCTCGACCGCGGTCGGCCGGCAGATCGCGGCCCAGGCGGCGCCGACGGTCAAGCGGGTGCTGCTGGAGCTCGGCGGCAAGTCGGTGCAGCTCTACCTGCCGGACGCGCTCGGCGGCCTGGAGGCCGGGGTCTCCACGGTGTTCGGGTCACTGTCCGGGCAGGGCTGCGCGCTGCAGACCCGGGTGCTCGTCCCGCAGGAGAGCTTCTCGCAGGCCGTCGACCGCCTGGCCGCGCTCGCGAGGTCGCTGCCGGTCGGCGACCCGCGCGACCCGAAGACCGTCGTCGGCCCGGTCATCTCGGCCGCGCAGCGGGACCGGATCGAGTCGCTGATCGCGGCCGGCGCGGCGGCCGGCGGGAAGATCGTCGCGGGTGGCGGCCGGCCGGCGCACCTCGAGGTCGGCTACTACGTCGAGCCGACCGTCATCGCGATCGACGACAACCGCAACCCGGTCGCCCAGCAGGAGGTCTTCGGGCCGGTGGTGACCGTCCAGGGCTACCACGACCCCGACCACGCCATCGAGATCACCAACGACACGGAATACGGCCTGTCCGGCGGGGTCTACACCGCCGACCTGCGGCTCGGCCTGGAGCTGGCCGGGCGGATCCGATCCGGCACGGTCCAGGTCAACCGGGGCGCGGCGAACGCCTACACCCCGATGGGCGGGATGAAACAGAGCGGGATCGGCCGGGAGCGCGGCGTCGCCGGGTTCCGCGAGTACCAGGAGATCAAGCACGTGGTCGCGGCGGCCGCCCGCTGACCCGCGCCGCGCCGACCAGCGGACCGCGAGCCAGCGGACCGCCCGCCGGCAGGCCGTCAGAACCAGCACAGCAGTCAGCCACCAGGAGGCAGGGTGTCGGAGATCGAACGCGGCGGCGTCACCTTCCGCGTCGACCGCGAGGCGTGCACCGGCTCCGGGTCCTGCGTGTTCCACGCCCCGGAGACCTTCGACCAGGACGACGAGCTGAAGGTGGTCGTCCTCGACGAGGGCGGTGACCCGGCGTCGGCCGTCACCGCCGCCGTGGAGTCCTGCCCGTCCGGGGCGCTCCGGCTCGCCAGCGCCGCGCCGGCCGCGCGGCCGAACACACAGGGAGAGGCCAGATGACAACCGAGCAGCCGGCGGCGACGTCGAGCTACCAGGCGCCAAACCTCACGCTGATCGGCGAGGGGCACGTCCGCCGCTACCTGGAGACCAACGGCGAGGTCGGCCACATCTGGAACGGGGTCACCTGCCTGCTGCTGTGGACGACCGGCCGCAGGAGCGGGCAGCGCCGGGTCACGCCGCTGATCTACTGCCGGGACGACCAGAGCGACAACCTCGTGATCATCGCATCCTACGGCGGGGCGCCCAACCACCCGGCCTGGTACCTGAACCTGACCGCCGACCCGCAGGTCGAGGTGCAGGTGGCCGCCGACCGGTTCCCGGCGACCGCGCGCACCGCGGTGGGCGAGGAGCGCACCCGGCTGTGGGAGCTGATGGCCCGGCAGTGGCCCAACTACAACGAGTACACCCGGCGCACGACGCGGGAGATCCCCGTCGTCGTGCTGGAACCGAACCGCGGCTGACGGGGAGGCAGGGCAGCAGATGACCGAGACGTTGGCGCTCGACCCGCAGCGCATCCGGGAGCTCTTCGACCTGCGCGGCGAGCACTTCGTGACCCGCGGCGGCGCGTTCGACGAGGACCCCTACCCGGCGTTCCACCGGCTGCGCGAGACCGGCCCGGTGCACGAGGGGATCGTCGGCCCGCTGGTCGGCTACCACGGCGAGGCCTTCTTCCAGGGCCTGCCCTACCCGGACCGGCCGCACTTCTCCGTCTTCGACTACGCCACCTGCCAGGAGGTGCTGCGCGACCCGGAGACGTTCAGCTCGGTCCCGCCGCCGGACAGCCCCGAGGCCGCGATGGCGAAGTCGGTGATGCTCTACATGGACGGCGAGCAGCACCGCCGCTACCGGGCGCTGGTCCAGTCGTCGTTCGTCCCGAAGCGCGGCCGCTGGTGGATCGACCGGTGGATCCAGGGCACGGTGGACGCGCTGCTCGACGCCATCGAGCCGAACGGCCGGGCCGACCTCAACGTCGACTACTTCGCGGCGATCCCACTGCTCACCATCTGCGGCAGCTTCGGCGTCAGCGTGGCCGACGCGCTGCGGATCCGCGAGGCGGCGGTCTCCGACGGCCAGGGCCTGGGCGTGTTCTCCGAGATCGTCATGCCGATCGTCGAGGCCCGCCGGCGCGAGCCGCAGGACGACCTGATCAGCGTCCTGGTCCAGGCGCAGATCACCGACGAGGAGACCGGCGAGCGGCACGCCCTGGCCGACGCCGACGTGCTCGGGTTCTCCTTCCTGCTGCTGACCGCCGGCTCCGGCACCACCTGGAAGCAGCTCGGCATCACCACGTACGCGCTGCTGACCCACCCGCACTGGCTGGCGGCGGTCCGGTCCGACCGGTCGCTGCTGCGGGGCGCGGTCGAGGAGTCGCTGCGCTGGATGCCGACCGACCCGATGTTCGCCCGGCACGTCAAGCGGGACGCCACGCTGCACGGGGTGCGGATCCCCGAGGGCTCGGTGATCCACCTGTGCTTCGCCGCGGCCAACCGGGACCCGGCCCGCTGGGAGCGGCCGGACGAGTTCGACCCGACCCGTCCGCCGAGCACCCACCTCGGCTTCGGCGGCGGCCCGCACATCTGCCTCGGCATGCACGTGGCCCGGGCCGAGATCCAGACCGCCATCTCGGCGCTGCTCGACCGGCTGCCGAACCTGCGGCTCGACCCGGACGCCGAGCCGCCGCGGATCACCGGCATGTACGAGCGCGGCCCGACGTCGATCCCAGTGGTCTGGGGATGACCGACCCGCGGACGCTGGTCGTCGAGCCGTTCGAGCGGGTCGCGCCGCCGCTGACCGAGCGCACGCAGGCCTTCTGGACCTCCGGCGCCGACGGGAGGCTGCGGATCGCCCGCTGCCAGCGGTGTCGTCGCTACCTGCACCCGCCGCGGCCGGTCTGCCCGGCCTGCCGCGGCGGGGCCGTGGCCTTCGAGCCGGTGTCCGGTCGCGGGACGGTGTGGTCATGGACGGTGAACCGGTACGGCTGGGTCCCGTCCATGCCACCGCCGTACGTCGTCGCGCAGGTGGAGCTCGCCGAGCAGCCCGGCCTGCTGCTGTTCACCAACGTCATCGACTGCCCGCCGCAGCGGCTGCGGGTCGGGCTCCCGGTCGAGGTCTGCTTCGCCAGGGCCGGGGAGGCGTACATCCCGCTGTTTCGGCCGGTGCCCGACGATGGCGAAGCGGCGGCGGCCGACGGGGAGGCCGGCGATGTCCAGGGCTGAGAGCGCCGCGGTCATCACCGGGGTCGGCCGCTCGCGGGTCGGCCGCCGGCTCGGAGCCGACCCGTGGGTGCTGACCGCCGAGGCGGCGCTCGCGGCGATCGCCGACGCCGGCCTCTCCCCGGACGACGTCGACGGGGTGTCCACCTACCCGGGCGCGTTCTGGAGCACCCCGGGGATCACCGGCGCCGGCGTCGACGACGTGCGCGCGCTGCTCGGCCTGCGCACCCGCTGGCACTGCGGCGGCGGTGAGCTGGCCGGCCAGCTCGGGGCAATGGTCAACGCGGTGCTGGCGGTCGCCGGGGGGCTCGCGACCCACGTGCTGTGCTTCCGCACGGTGTGGGAGTCGACCGCGCAGCAGGCCTACGGCGGCCGGGCCGCGACCCTGCTCGACGGCGGCGGCAGCGGCGGGCGGCCGGTCCGGTTCGGCCGGGAGCTCGCCCAGTGGACCACCCCGTTCGGCATCGGCTACCCGTGCCACGCCGCGCTGGACATGCGCCGGCGCATGGAGCTGGCCGGGGCGACCCGCGAGCAGTTCGCGCAGGTCGCGCTGGTCGCCCGGCGGTACGCGGCGGCCAACGACGCGGCGGTGTACCGCGAGCCGCTGACGATGGAGCAGTACCTGGACGCCCGGCTGATCTCCGACCCGGTCTGCGTCTACGACTGCGACGTGCCGGTCGACGGCTCGGTCGCGTTCGTGGTGTCCCGGGCCGGGCACGCCCCCGACCCGGCGCGGGCGGTCACCTTCGAGGCGATCGGCTCGGCGTCCGGGTTCGACGAGGCGGCCGCGATGATGTGGGACCGCACCGACCTGAAGCCGGCCGACGTCGACGTGGCGCAGCTCTACGACGGCTTCACGGTGTACGCGCTGCGCTGGCTGGAGGCGCTGGGCTTCTGCGGCGCCCACGAGGCGACCGACTTCGTCGACGGCGGCACCCGGATCGGCCCGGACGGCGAGCTGCCCATGAACACCGGCGGCGGCCAGCTCTCCGGCGGGCGGCTGCACGGCTTCGGCGGCCTGTTGGAGGCCTGCCTGCAGCTACGCGGCGAGGCGGGTGCCCACCAGCTCCCCGACGTCCCCCGAGTCGCGGTGGTGACCAGCGGCGCGGAGGCGTTCACCTCGGCCCTGCTGCTGTCCCGCTGACCCGCTCCCGACGAGCCCCAACCGACCTTTCCTTAGCGCCCGGACGACGCGCGCCCGGCCAGCGGGCCGCCGCCGCCCGACCGCATCCGCACCGTGAAGGAGGAGAGCCGATGCTGCCAGAGGGCACGCGGATCATGTCGGCGGACGACCACATCATCGAGCCGGCGCACCTGTGGGTGGACCGGGTCCCGGCCCGCCACCGCGACGCCTGCCCGCGCATCGTCGAGGTCGACGGCCGGCAGGCCTGGCTCTACGAGGGCGAGCTGACCTACATCCCGATGGGCTCGTGCCGGGCGCTGCCCGGGTTCTCCGAAGCCGGCTACCCGCCGGCGCCGGGCACCGCCCGCTACGACGAGATCCGGCCCGGCTGCTACGACCCGGACGAGCGGATCAAGGACATGGACATCGACGGTGTCTGGGGCCAGCTCTGCTTCCCGAACTACGCGCGGTTCGCCGGCCACCGGTTCTTCCTCAACGTCTCCGACCACGAGCTTGGCCTGGCCTGCCTGCGGGCCTACAACGACTACCTGCTCGACGAGTGGTGCGCGACCAACCGCGACCGGCTCTACGGCGCGGCGATCCTGCCGCTGCACGACATCGACGCGGCGGTCGCGGAGCTCAGGCGGGTGATCGACAAGGGCGCCAGGGCGATCGCGTTCTCGGAGAACCCGACCGTGCTCGGCCTGCCGTCGGTGCACACCGACCACTGGGACCCGCTGTGGGCGGTCGCGGACGACGCCGAGATCCCGATCTGCATGCACATCGGCAGCTCGTCGCGGCTGGTGACGACCTCGCCTGACGCGCCGCCGCCGGTGCTGGTCGCGCTGCTCGGGGTGAACTCGATGATGGCCTGCGTCGACTGGCTCTACAGCGGGATCCTCAGCCGTTTCCCGCGGCTGAAGGTGATCCTCTCCGAGGGCGGCGCCGGCTGGATCCCCTACATCCTGGAGCGGGCCGAGAAGGCCTTCCACGACAACCGGATCAGCACCGACGTGTCCATCGGCCAGGCCGGCGTGAAGGAGACCCGTCCGCCCAGGCAGGTGTTCGCCGAGCAGATGTACGCCTGCATGGTCGACGAGCACTTCGCCCTGCGGTCCGCGCTGGCCGACATCGGCGCCGACAACCTGATGTTCGAGGGCGACTACCCGCACGGCGACGGCCTGTGGCCGAACAACCGGAAGTACCTGGAGGAGGCGCTGGCCGAGGTCCCGCAGGCCGACGCGGCGAAGATCGCCGAGACCAACCTGCGCACGGTGCTGAAGATCTGACGCCCGGCCACGACGGGGTCCGCGGTTCGCCAGCACCCTGCCCCGGCGCGGGCCACGCGCCCGCC
Source organism: Frankia sp. (assembly GCA_019689615.1). Taxonomy (GTDB): domain Bacteria; phylum Actinomycetota; class Actinomycetes; order Frankiales; family Frankiaceae; genus Pseudofrankia. The sequence goes on from JADGHD010000171.1 coordinate 7,509, forward strand.
TGTCCCTTGTAGCTGCCGCCGCCGCGGCCGTCCGCCGCGGCAGACGAGACGGAGTGTCATGCCCTACGACCTGCTCGCCGGAGTACGGGTGATCGAGGCGTCCATGTACGCCTTCGCGCCCTCGGCCGGCGCGGTGCTCGCCGACTGGGGCGCCGACGTGATCAAGGTCGTTCCCCCGCACGTCCGCGACCCCATGAACGGCAACGTCATCGCCGGCCTGCCGGACCGGGACGTCGACGTGGCGTTCATGTGGGAGATCACCAACCGCGGCAAGCGCTGCATCGGCATCGACCAGCGCACGCCGGGCGGCCAGGAGGTGATCGCGAAGCTGGTCAGCGAGGCCGACGTCTTCATCACCAACCTGCTGCCCAGCGCCCGCCGCCGGTTCCGGGTCGACGTCGACGACCTGCAGGCGATCCGTCCCGACCTCATCTACGCGCGGGCCTCCGGCCACGGGCCGGCCGGGCCGGAGGCCGACGCCGGCGGGTTCGACCACACCGACTTCTGGGCGCGCACCGGGATGGGGCACGCGGCGAGCATGGTCGCGGACGAGTTCGTGCCCCAGCCCGGCCCGGCCCTGGGTGACCTGGCCTCGGGCGCGTTCCTGGCCGGCGGGATCGCCGCGGCGCTGTACCGGCGGGAGCGCACCGGTCAGGGCGCCGTCGTCGACGTGTCGCTGCTGTCGTCCGGGATGTGGATGTTCTCGCCCGGGGTGGTGGCCAGCGAGCTCTACGACGTCGACACGATCCCGCGGACCCGGCACCACCAGCAGCCGAACCCGTTCGTCGCGGCCTACCAGACCCGCGACGGGAGGCTGGTCTACCTGGCCGGGATCCAGACGGAGAAGCACTTCGAGAAGTTCTGCGCGGCGGTCGGGCGGCCGGAGCTGCTCAGCGACCCGCGGTTCGCGACCGCGGCGGCGCGGGCGGCCAACGCGCCGGCCTGCATCGCTTTCCTCGACGAGATCTTCGCCGAGCGCGACCTGGCCGAGTGGGTCGAGCTGCTGTCCGCGCTGAACACCCCCTGGTCGCTGGTGCAGACCGCGCGGGAGGCGGCGAACGACCCGCAGGCCCGCGCGAACAACTTCGTGACCACCGTGCGCACCGACTCGACCAGCTACCCGCTGGTGCCCAGCCCGGCGCAGTTCGACGGCCAGCCGCCCGAGCTCTCGCCGGCGCCGGCGCACGGCGAGCACACCGAGCAGGTGCTGCTGGAGCACGGCTACTCCTGGGACGACATCCTGCGCCTCAAGACCGAGGGGGCCGTCCTGTGACCGGGCCGCCGCCAGCCGCCGTGCCCCGCCCCGGCCCCGGCCC
>JADGHD010000172.1 GCA_019689615.1 Frankia sp.
GGGCTCGCCCCCGCTGGCCCGCCCGGCGCCGCGGGCGCGGCCGCCGGGGGCGGGACCACAGCCGCCGCGGCAGCCGCCGAGGGCTCGGGCTCGACGGGCGGGCCGAGCCGCTGGCCGGAGCGGCGCAGGGCCGCCGCCACCCGGACCGCGATCAGGCGGTCGATGCCGATCGCGAGCAGGATCAGCGCGCCGACGATCGCCTGCTGCCAGAACTGGTTGACCTTGAGCACCGGCAGCGCGCTGCCGATCGTCGTCAGCAGCAGCGCGCCCAGCGCCGCGCCCCAGGCGGTGCCGCTGCCCCCGAAGATCGCCACGCCGCCGACGACGACCGCGGCGACCACGTTCAGCTCCATGCCCGTGCCGGCGGCCGCGTCGATCGTGCCGAACCGGGCCGCGAACAGCACGCCGGCCAGACCCGCGAGCGTGCCGCTGACGATGAAGGCGCCCAGCGTGCGCCGGCCGACCGGGATGCCCGCCAGCCGTGCCCCCTCCGGGCTCGACCCCATCGCGTAGAGCTGGCGGCCGACCGGGTAGGACCGCAGCACCACGCCCACCACGACCAGCACGGCGAGCGCGATCAGCATGAGGTACGGGATGACGCCGAACAGGCTCGCCGTCCCGAGCCGCAGGAAGGCACGCGGCAGCTCGTCGGCGTTGATCTGCTCGCCGCCGGCCCACAGCCGGCCGATGCCGCGGAACGCGTACAGCGTGCCCAGCGTGACCACCAGCGCTGGGACGTTCCCGAACCGCACCAGCAGGCCGTTGACCAGCCCAGCGCCGGCCCCGACCGCCATGCCGACCAGGAAGGCCACGATGATCGGCGCGCCGTTCATCAGCACGGTGCCGGCGGCGAACGCCGACAGGCCCAGCACCGAGCCGACCGACAGGTCGATGTTGCGGGTGATGACGACGACGGTCTGCCCGGCGGCGAGCACCAGCAGGATCGCGGTGCCGAGCAGGATGTCGCGGATGCTCTGCTGACCGACGAAGCTCGACCGGTTCGCGGCGGTGACCGCGACCAGGATCGCGAGCGCGAGCAGGATGCCGAGCTCCCGGGCCCGCAGCAGCCGGCCCAGCAGGGACGGCCCACCCGGGCCGCCCGGCCGGCCGGGCCCGCCGGAGCCGCGCCCCGGGGTGCTCGCGGCCACGCCCAGCGCCCCGCCGGCCACGGGCCCGCGGACGGGCTCGTCCACGGTCGTCACAGCGTGACCTCCAATCCCCGGTCAGCGTCCATGGCCGCCCCGGCCGCCGCCGGCTGCTGGCGGCGCTGCCCGACGGCGGCGAACATCACCGACTCCTCGGTGGCCTCGGCCCGGCCGAGCTCCGCGACCAGCCGGCCTTCGCGCATCACCAGCACCCGGTCGGCCAGGCCCAGCACCTCGGGCAGCTCCGAGGAGACCATCACGATGGCGACTCCTCCGGCGGCCAGGTCGGACATCAGCCGGTGGACCTCGGCCTTGGTCCCGACGTCGATGCCGCGGGTCGGCTCGTCGACGATCAGCACGCGCGGCTGGGTCGCCAGCCACTTGGCGAGGACGACCTTCTGCTGGTTGCCGCCGGAGAGGGTGGAGACGGCGTCCGACAGCCGCCGGTACTTCGTGCGCAGCCGCGCGGTCCACTCGGCGGCCGAGCGCCGCTCGGCGCCGCCGAACAGCAGCCCGAGCCGGGCGAGCGCGCCGCTGCGCGGCAGGGTGACGTTGCGTTCGATCGAGGCGTCCAGGACCAGGCCCTGCTGGCGGCGGTCCTCCGGGACCATCGCGATCCCGGCGGCCATGGCGGCCCGCGCCGAGCCGGGCCGCAGCGGCCGGCCGTTGACCCGGACCGTGCCGGCGTGCCGGGGGCCCACGCCGAAGATCGACTGGACGACCTCCGAGCGCCCGGAGCCGACCAGGCCGGCCAGGGCCACGATCTCGCCGGCGCGGACGTGGAACGACACGCCGTCGAACACGCCGTCCCGGCGCAGCCCGTCGACCTCGAGCACGACCTCGCCCGGGACGACCTCCTGCTTGGGGAACAGCGTCGACAGGTCGCGGCCGACCATCCGGCGCACGATCTCGTCGACGGTGAGGTCGGCCAGCGGGTCGGTGGAGACGTGCCGCCCGTCGCGCATGATCGTGACCCGCTGGCACAGGGCGGTGATCTCCTCGAACCGGTGGGAGATGAACAGGATGCCGGCGCCGCGGTCACGCAGCGAGCGGGCGACCGCGAACAGCCGCTCCACCTCGACGGCCGACAGCGCGGCCGTGGGCTCGTCCATGACGAGCACGCGGGCGTCGGCGGACAGGGCCTTGGCGATCTCGACGAGCTGCTGGTCCGCGATCGACATGCCGTTCGCGGGCCGGGTCGGGTCGATGTCGACGCCAAGCTGCTCGAACAGCGCCGCGGCCGCCCGGTTCATCCGGCCGCGGTCGATCGTGCACAACCGGCCGCGCGGCGGGCGGGCCATCGCGATGTTCTCCGCGACGCTGAGATCCGGGAACAGCGTCGGCTCCTGGTAGATGACAGCGATGCCGGCGGCCCGGGCGGCGGCGGGCGAGTGCAGGTCCAGCGGGACGCCGTTCATCTCGATCGCGCCGGAGTCCGGCCGGTGCACCCCGGCCAGCATCTTCACGATCGTCGACTTGCCCGCGCCGTTCTCGCCCACCAGGGCGTGCGCCTCGCCTGCGTACACGGGGAACGAGACGCCGCGGACCGCGGCGACCGCCCCGAACGACTTCGAGACGTCTCGCACCGCCAACAACGGGGGCGTCGGTGCGGCTGGCGGCTCGGCGGCCATCTCCCCCCCTTCGCTGTGAAAGGTTTCAACGTGCTGCGGAAACGTAGCCGTCATCCCAGGACGTGTCAAGGCGCACGCAGCAGCAGGTAAACGCGCATCGTTCCGCGGATCGGTACACTCCGGTCCCGGAGCCAGCGATAACGCGATCTTCCTAACACGTTTCAATCGGGCGGCGAGCCGCCCGGATCGGGAGCAAGGTGGACGAGCCACAGGCGGCGTCTTCGACGGCCGACGACCCACCGACGCGGCAACGCCGGCGCCGGCCCGCGGTCCCGCCCGCCCGGGCGGCGGCCGACGGCCCGCCGGCGGGTGGCCGCGCGGTCACGGGCCGCCCGCCCGGGATCAAGGAGGTGGCCGCGGCGGCCGGGGTGTCGCTGGGCACGGTATCCAACGTGCTCAACCGGCCACACGTGGTCAGCCCGCGCACCCGGGCGAAGGTCGAGCGGGCGATGGAGCAGCTGGGCTTCGTCCGCAACGAGTCAGCACGGCAGCTGCGCGCCGGCAGCAGCCGGATCCTGGCCTACCTGATGCTCGACCCGTCGAACCCGTTCTTCGCCGACGTCGCCACCGGGATCGAGGAGGTCGCCGACGCCGCGGACCTGTCCGTCTTCCTGTGCAGCAGCGGGGAGGACGCTGCGCGCGAGGCCCGCTACCTCGACCTGCTGCTCGAGCAGCGGGTCGCCGGAGTGCTGGTCACCCCGGTCGACGCGGGCAACGAGCGGCTGCGCACCCTGCCGGCCCGCGGCACCCCGGTCGTGTTCGTCGACCGCACGGCCGGCGCGGACGACGGCTGCTCGGTGTCGGTCGACGACGTCCTCGGCGGCGAGCTCGCCGTCACCCACCTGGTCGAGAGGGGCCACGAGCGGATCGCCTTCATCGGCGGCCCGGAGACGCTGAACCAGGTCCGCGACCGGCGCACCGGCGCCGAGCGGGCACTGGCCCGCGCGGGGCTGCCGCCCGACCGGCTGGTCGTGCTGACGACCAGCGCGCTCACCGTCGCCGAGGGCCGCGGCGCCGCCGAACGGCTGCTCGGCCTGCCCGCCGCCCGCCGCCCCACGGCCGCCTTCTGCGCCAACGACCTGGTCGCCCTCGGCCTGCTGCAGATGTGCGTCCAGCTCGGCGCGGCCGTCCCGGAGGACCTCGCGATCGTCGGGTACGACGACATCGACTTCGCCGCGGCCGCCGCGGTCCCGCTGACCTCGGTCCGCCAGCCGCGCCGCCTGCTCGGGCGCACCGCGGCCGAGCTCCTGCTCGACGAGGCCAACAACCCCGGCCACGCCCACCAGCACGTCCAGTTCATCCCGGAGCTGGTGGCCCGCCGTTCCACGCTGGGCTGACGCGCCGTCAGCCGGACACCGGTGGACGTTACGATGTGGCGCAGACCGGGCCGGATCGGTCGTGAAGCCCCATCCTGGGGTCGCGGAGCTGCTGCGCTGCGTCGACCAGGCAGCGGATCGACCGCCGGTCCACCAGGCGGGGCGAGCAGGGGGATGGGGCCACATGGCCGACGAGACCGTCGACAAGAAGGACAGCGCCACCACGGGCGGTATCTGGGACTTCCAGTCGAGCGCGTCCGATGTCGACGTCGACGCCGAGGAGATCAAGGTCGACCTCAAGACGGACATCCCGCACATCGCCCGGATCTACGACTACTGGCTCGGCGGCAAGACCAACTATCGGGCCGACCGGGAGGTCGCCGAGGCGGTCATGAAGGCGATGCCGACCGTCACCCAGAGCGTGCGCACCAACCGGGCCTTCCTCCGCCGCGCCGTCCACGCCCTGGCCGCCGAGTACGGCATCCGGCAGTTCCTGGACATCGGCACCGGCCTGCCGGCCGCCGACAACACCCATGAGGTGGCCCAGCGGGTCGCGCCCGAGTCGCGCATCGTCTACGTCGACAACGACCCGATCGTGCTCATCCATGCCCGCGCCCTGCTGACCAGCACCCCCGAGGGCCGCACCGCCTACCTGCACGGCGACGTCCGCGACCCGGCCACCATCCTCGAGCGCGCCGCCAAGGTCCTCGACTTCAGCCAGCCGATCGGCCTCATGCTGATCGCGGTCATGCACATGGTCCCCGACGACGGCGACCCGTATGGCATCGTCCGTACGCTGTCCGACGCCGTGCCCGCCGGTAGCTACCTGGCGCTGTCGCACCCCGGCCTGCCGGACGAGGGCCACACCGTTCCCCCGGCCGAGGCCCGGGAGGCGCTGGCCCGGCTGAACGCCGCCTCGGCCACGCCGATCTACCCCCGTACCCGCGAGGCCGTCATCAGGTTCTTCGACGGCTGGGAGCTGCTAGAGCCCGGCGTGGTCCTCGGCGGCCAGTGGCGGGCCAACGACCCCGAGGCGTCGCTGGTCTGGGCTGGCCTCGGCCGCAGGCAGACCTGACCGCCGGCGCGAAGGCGAGCGGACGCGCCGTCACCAGCCGGCGCCGCCCGGCGCGCCCGGCGCGTCCTGGCTGCCCGGCGCGACGAGGCCGGACTGGTAGGCCAGCACCACGGCCTGGACCCGGTCGCGTAGGCCGAGCTTCTGCAGCACGTGGGTGACGTGCGTCTTGACCGTGCCCTCGCCGATGTAGAGCTCGCGGCCGATCTCGGCGTTGGACAGCCCGTGCGCGATCAGGCGGAAGACGTCGCGTTCCCTGGCGGTCAGGTCCGCGAGCGCCGGTGGCGGGGCTGGCGGCTGCATCCGCACGAACTGGCTGATCACCCGCCTGGTCACGGCCGGGGACAGCAACGCGTCGCCCGCGGCGACGGTGCGGATCGCGGCGAGCAGCTGCTCCGGTGGGTCGTCCTTGAGCACGAACCCGCTCGCGCCGGCCCGCAGCGCCTCGTAGATGTACTCGTCGAGGTCGAAGGTGGTCAGCACGAGCACCCGGGCCTCGTTGTTGGCGGCGAGGATCTCCCGGGTGGCGCGCAGGCCGTCGAGGTCCGGCATCCGGATGTCCATGAGGATCACGGTCGGGCGGTGGCGGGCCGCCTGACGGATTGCCTCCCGGCCGCTGCTGGCCTCCGCCACCACCTCGATGTCGGGCTCGCGGGCGAGCAGCAGCCGGAACCCGGCCCGGACCATCGACTGGTCGTCGGCGACCAGCACCCGGATCGTCATCGCCCGCCGCCGGGCGCGCCGCTGACGGCGCCGGCCGCTTCGTTGCCGGCAGAGGCGCCGGCCGGCACCGCCGGGTCGAGCGCTGCGCGCAGCGGGAGGCGGGCGCTCAGCCGGAAGCCACCATCGGCGGTCGGTCCCGCGGTCAGCTCGCCGCCGTAGATCTTCACCCGTTCCTCGATCCCGAGCAGCCCGTAGCCGCGGCCATCGCCCACCGGACCGACCGCGCCGTCGTTGGTGACCTCGATCGTGATCTGGTCGCCGTCCTGGGCGACGACGACGGCGACCGCGCTCGGCCGGGCGTGCTTGAGCGCGTTGGTCAGGCCTTCCTGGACGATCCGGTAAGCGGCCAGGTCGAGGGTCGGCGGCAGCTCCGACGGCTCGCCGCGGCGGCGAAGGAGCACGGGCAGGCCGGCCCGGCGGAACTCCTCCGCCAGCGCGTCCAGCCCGCCCAGGCCGGGCCGCGGGGCGAGATCCGGCCGCTCGTCGTCGCGGCGCAGCGCGCCGAGCAGCCGGCGCATGTCGGCGAGCGCGGTGCGGCCGGTCTGCTCGACACCGCGCAGCGCGTCCTTGGCGTCGGTGAGCCCGTCCGGCAGACCGTGCCGGACCGCGCCGGCGTGCAGCACGATCACGCTGAGCGCGTGCGCCACGACGTCGTGCAGCTCGCGGGCGATCCGGGCGCGTTCCTCGGCGACCGCCACCCGCGCCGCCGCCGCCCGCTCCCGCTCGGCGAGCTCCGCGCGCTCCTCGGCGGCGGCCGCCTGCGCGGCGCGCTCCCGCAGCGCGAAGCCGGCCAGCCAGGCGATCGCGAACAGCGCGGGCGTGAACAGGAAGTCCCCGGCCGCGTGCGCCGGTCCGTTGTGCACGATGATCCCGGCACCGGCCAGCACGATCGCGAGCCCGGCCGCCGCCTGCCGGCCGTCGGCGAGGTGGCCGAGCAGCAGCGCGGCGAGGATCCCGGCGATCGTCGCCGGCGCGGTCTGCGGGATGAGGCGCCCTTCGGCGAACGAGACGCCGGCGGCCAGCAGGAACACCGCCGCCGGCCCGACGAGCCGCCCGCCGTCGGCGCCCCAGGACGGCCAGCCGCGGTGGGCCAGCAACGGCAGGACGACGAGCACGATCAGGGGCACCGCGAGCACGCGGGACATTCCGGCGGGCTCCGATTCCTGCCAGAAGACGACATCCAGGGCGCTGGCCACGGCCAGCGCGATGACGAGCAGGTCCAGTCCGCGTTCGCGGGCGAGCCGCCGGGCGGACGGCCAGATTCGGGGCACGCGCCGAAAATAGCCGACCCGCCCCTTCCCGGCCTCTGTCTCAGGTAAGAGAAGGGTCCGGCGGAAGGGGGATGCGGAATAGGCCCACACGCTGACGACGCCGGCCGGATGGCGTTCCTACCGTCGCTGGCACCGGAGGAAACCGAACAGAACCGGAGCCAACGATGGACACCACCAGCCGCGCGCCGGCCGAGGCCGCCGCGACCACTTCCGTCGACCGCCTCGCGCCACCGCCCGACCCGGGCGAGACGGACCCATCCGTGCTGCCGCAGTACTCGTTGCGGCGCATTCTGGCCACCTGGGCCGCCGCGGCGCTGCCGATGGCCTTCCTCGCCTGGGTCGCGGCGCCGTGGCTCGCGGGCCGTCTCGATGGCGAGGCCGCGCTGCCCCGGGCCCTGCTGGTGTGCATGGCGGTCGGCCTGGTCTGGCAGTTCATGCTCGTCGTCTGGCTCATCTTCTGGGAACAGCGGTCGCTGCGCTGGTCGCGGGTCCGTGCGGCGCTGTGGCTTCGGGCGCCGCGCTCGCCGCGCACCGGGCGGCGCGGCGGCTGGGTGTGGCTGCTGCTGATCCCGTTCGCGATCGCGTTCGCCGGGAAGGAGCTGCTGCCCGCGGTACCGGCCCCGGGCGGGCGCGACATGGGGGAATTCCTGAGCTCGACCGCGGGTGAGGAACTGTTCGCCGGGGCCTGGGGCTGGTTCGCGGTGGTTACCGTGATCGCGGTTTTCAACACGGTGCTCGGCGAGGAGCTGCTATTCCGCGGACTGCTGCTGCCGCGGATGAACGGTGCCTTCGGCAGGCGGGACTGGGTCGCGAACGGCGTCCTGTTCGCCACCTACCACCTGCACGTGCCGTGGGCGATCTCCAGCGCGTTGTTCGACACGTTCATCATGGCGTACCCGGCGAAGCGCTACCTGAGCGCGTTGTTCAGCATCGCCGTGCACAGCACGCAGAGCGTTTTCATCCTCCTCGCCACGCTCGCGCTGACCCTCTGACGGATGCGTGCCGGTCAGGTGGCCGGGCTGCCCGCCTGCTCGGCGAGCCGGCGCCACATGACGATGTGCCGGCCGATGCGCGGCTCATCCCAGGGCTCGCCCCACGGGCGAAAGCCGGCCCGCTCGTAGAACGGGATCGCGACCTGCCGGGCGTTGCACCACAGCAGGCGCCCGCCCTGGGCCGAGGCGTGGTCGACCACGGCGGCCACCAGGCGGGAGCCGATGCCCAGACGGCGCACGGCCTCGTCGATCGCCATCGCCCGCAGCCGCCAGCCCGGCTCGCCCCACGGGGCGTCCTCGCGCAGCACGGTGACGGTCCCGACGACCTGACCGCCGGCGCCGAGCGCGACGAAGTGCGCGCTGTCCGGGGCGTCGTCGCCGGGGAGCCGGGTCTCCTCGGGACGCTGCCACGGCCGCAGCACCCGCTGGCGCAGCGCGAGCGTCGCCTCCACGCCGGCGCGCACCACCCGGAGGCCAGCCGCGGCCCGGCCACCGGTGTCGCCCGTGGCCTGCTCCGGCACGGCTCACCGTCCTGACGTTCCCGAAGCCGCCGACTGGCGCGCCGGGCGGGATGGTAGCGAGAAAAAAGGGGGGCCCGGTCGGGCCGCCGTGGGGAGGGAGCTCATCACGGCGGCCGACCCGGGGGAGGAGAGAACCACGGCCCAC
>JADGHD010000173.1 GCA_019689615.1 Frankia sp.
GGGGTGGCGGGCGGCGGGCGCGCCCGGGGGGGGCGGGGGGGGGGGGGGGGGGGGGGGGGGGGGGCCCCACGCCGGCTCCCGGCCCTCCAGCGCCCGGAACGCGCTCTCGGCCGCCTTCTGCTCGGCCTCCTTCTTGCTGCCGCCCTCGCCCTCGCCGAGGATCTCGTCGTTGATCCGCGCCCGGGCGACGAACCGCTTGGCGTGGTCCGGCCCGGAGTCGCTGACCAGGTACTCCGGCGGGCCGAGGCCCAGCACGGCGGTGCGCTCCTGCAGCGAGGTCTTCCAGTCGAGCCCGGCGCCGCGCCCGGCCGCCTCGTCGAGCAGCGGGTCGAACCAGCGGTGCACGAACGCCGCGGCGACCTCCAGCCCCTGCTCGAGGTAGATCGCGCCGATCACGGCCTCGAGCGTGTCGGCGAGGATGCTCGCCTTGTCCCGCCCGCCGGTGGTCTCCTCGCCGCGGCCGAGCAGCAGGTAGGGGCCGAGGCCGGTGGGGCCGATCTCCCGGGCGACGGCGGCCAGCGCCCGCATGTTCACCACCGAGGCGCGCTGCTTGGCGAGCTGGCCCTCGGCCAGGTCGGGGTGGCGGCGGTAGAGCGCGTCGGTGACGACCAGCTGCAGGACCGCGTCGCCGAGGAACTCCAGCCGCTCGTTCGTGGGCAGGCCGCCCTTCTCGTAGGCGTACGAGCGGTGGGTCAGCGCCTGGTCGAGCAGCTCCAGGCCGAGCGGGAGGCCAAGGGCGGCGAGCAGGTTCTCGCGGGGCTCGGGGTCGGGCAGGACACGGGCGCTCACGGCGTCAGCCCCGCCAGCGCGCGCCGGCGCGCGACCAGGCCGGCGAGCCCCGCCCTGACCTGGTCCACCAGGCCAGCGCGCCACGTCAGCGCCGCCGTCGCGAGCGCCGCCGGGATCCCGGTGGACAGGTCGTCCGGCCCGCCGACCGGGTCCCCCGCCCGCACGGCGATGCCCTCCACTCCGAGCACGATCGTCCCCCCCTGCAGACCTGGCCCGGCCGGGCTGCGCCACGCCGGGTCGAGCCCGCCGGGCGCGGTGGCAGCGCCGGCACCGGGAAGCAGCGCCCTGGTGGCGCGCAGGCACGACAGCACGACGTCGCCGGTGAACCCGTCCGTGACGACCACGTCGGCTGGCCGCGCCGGGCCGACGATGGCGCTGGCGTCCACCGGGCCGATGTAGTCGAGCGCGAGGGTGGCGAGCAGCCGGTCGGCGGCCCGGCGCACGGTGTCCGGCAGCGCGGGCCGGGAGGCGAGCAGGCCCACCCGCGGTTCGCCCACCGCGGCGCGGACCCGCGCGTAGGCGGCGCCGGCGATCGCGAACTGGGCGAGGTCGTCCTGGGTGATGTCGACGGACGCGCCGGCATCACACAGCACGACCCCACCGGCGCCCGCGACGGCGCCACCCTCGCTGGCCTCCCCGGTGTCCGCCGGCGGCGCGGCCAGCAGGTCGACGACGGCCGCCAGCGACGCCCGCGTCGCCCCGGGCAGCAGCCCGAAGGTGAACTGGGCGGCGGCCGCGACCGCCTCCAGCGGGGCGACCGACACCATCGCGTCGGCCTTGCCGTCGCGCACCAGCCGGGCCGCGACGCGCACGCCGCTGTCGCGGCGCGCCCGAACCTCACGGACGGCCTCCGGCCCGCCCGGGATGCCCCGCCTGGCGGCGGCCAGGTGGACGCGGTCCCCGGTGGCGATGCCACGGGCGGCGAGCTCGTCCGCCGTCGAGTCCTCCGGGACCACGAGCGTGACCACAAGCTCCGGGTCGGCGTCCAGCGCGGCGGGCAGGGCATCCAGGACCGACTTCGGCTGGGAACCCTCCCCGAGCAGGTCTACGGCGACGCGGGTCACGTCAAGATCAGACGTCCAGCACCTGTCGGTCGCCGTACCGGCCGCAGGTCGGGCAGGCGGTGTGCTGCCTGATCACGTGGCCGCGCGGGCACTTCGCCAGCGGCGGCAGCGAGGCCTTCCACTGGGCTCGCCGGGAACGGGTGTTGCTGCGCGACATCCGCCGCTTGGGGACGGCCACGGGTCCTTCTCCTTCTTCAGACGTGCTTGCCGAGGTGGTGCGGTGCGCCGCGGTCAGGCAGGCGACGGTCAGTGGTGCTCGGCCGCGCCACCGGCGGCTCCAGTGTCCCGGAGCGCGGACAGTGCCGCCCACCGGCTGTCGATGCGTTCGTGCCTGTGGTCCGGGCCAACCTCGTCCAGCCGGGCGCCGCAGTCGACGCACAGCCCGGCGCAGTCCGGCCGGCACAGTGGGGACAACGGCAGGTCGAGCACGAGCGCGTCGCGCACCACAGGCGCCAGGTCCACGAGGTCGTCGACGACGGTGAACACGTCCTCGTCGTCCTCGTCGATCTCGGCGGCGCGGTCGGGATAGTAGAACAGCTCGCGCAGCTCGACGCTGATCCGGTCGTGGACCTCGTCGAGGCAGCGGGCGCACTCGCCGGTCAGCTCCGCCGCCACCGACCCGCTGACCAGCACGCCCTCGTGCACCGACTCCAGCCGCAGCTCCAGCTCGAGCAACGAGCCCGGCCTGACCCGCATCATTGGCGTGCCCAGGTCGTCCGGCGCCGGCACCTGGCGGCTGACAGCCCGCATCGACCCCGGCCGGCGGCCCAGCTCGCGCGTGTCCAGCACGAACGGGCCGCGCGGGGTCGGCTGGCGGCGTGGGCGGTGCGATGTCATGGCGGCGCGGGTCACAGGATCTCGTCGAGTGGGCGGTACCCGCCCGGGACGGGCCGAACCTGGGAACGGTCAGAGACGGCCGGCGCCCGACGGGCGCGCGGCACGGGTGTCCAGCCTATCCGATCCGGGCAGCCGCCCGACGGCCCGTCACCCCGACACCGGCGCGTGGCTGGGCGTGGCGGGCTCAGCCCTGGACGAGGCGGTCGCGCAGGTGCTTGAGGACGACGTCCGGGACCAGGCCACTGACGTCGCCGCCATACCGGGCGACCTCCTTGACCAGGCTGGAGGACAGGAACGCGTATTGCGGATTGGTGCTCATGAAGAGGGTCTCGACGCCGGCCAGCCGGTTGTTCATCTGCGCCATCTGCAGCTCGTAGTCGAAGTCACTGACCGCGCGCAGGCCCTTGACGATCGACTGGATGCCCCGGGACCTGCAGAAGTCGACCAACAGGCCGTGCGACGACTCAACCACCACGTTCGGCGCCGGGTCCGGGTGCTCACGAATCGCGTCCTGGATGAGCTCCATCCGTTCCTCGACCGAGAACAGTGTGGTCTTGGTCTTATTGATCAGGACCGCGACAACGACCTCGTCGAACAGCTTGCTGGCCCGCATGATGACGTCCAGGTGGCCGTTCGTGATCGGGTCGAAGGAACCAGGACAGACAGCCCTCCTCATGATCGGGAACCGTACCAGAGGACGGCGTCTCCGTACCCGCGTGAACGCTCGGCCAGCAGGCCCTCCGGCCAGTCCGGCGGCCCGGAGGCGCGCGCCCGCTCGACCACACAGACACCGCCCATATCCAGCCAGCATCGGTCGATCAGCAGCCGGAGCACCGCGGCCAGCCGGTCGTTGTCAAGGGAATACGGAGGGTCGAGGAACACCACGTCATAGGGCTGCCCAGGAGTGGTCTCCACCACACGCTCAACGGCCCCGACAATGATCTGCGCGCCCGGCAGCCCGAGCGCGTCGGCATTGCGCCGCAATATCCGCGCCACCGCCGGGTCCCGCTCCACCAGCAGGGCGTGCTCCGCGCCACGGGACAACGCCTCCAGGCCCACGGCGCCGGTGCCGGCATAAAGATCGGCCACCCGGGCGCCCGCCAGCTCGAGCAGCGTCGCCAGCGTGTTGAACAGGCCCTCCCGCGCCCGGTCCGAGGTCGGCCTGGTCCGGGAGCCACCGGGCACGGCCAGCCGGCGGCCGCCGGCGGTGCCGCCGACGATCCGGGTCATCCGGTCATCCCTTCTCCAGGTACTCGACCCGGTCCTCGTCCAGCAGCAGGCTGATCCGCCGGCGCAGCTCGGGGTGGGCCGACAGCTCCGGGTCGGCCGCGACCAGCCGGCCGGCCTCCTCCCGGGCGGCGAGGATCACCGGCTCGTCCCGCAGCAGCTCCAGCATCCGCAGCGAGCGCCGCCCACCCGACTGCAGCACCCCGAGCACGTCGCCCTCGCGCCGCTGCGCCAGGTCGAGCCGAGCGAGCTCGGCGCCGTCGTTGGTGGACGCGACGTTCGCCAGCCGCTGGGTGGCCGGGGTCTCGCCGACGATCTCGTGGTGCAGCAGGCACCAGCCGGGGTGGCGGCCACGGCCCACCCGGCCGCGAAGCTGGTGCAGCTGGGACACGCCGAACCGGTCCGCCTCGATCACCGCGATCACGCTGGCGTTGGGCACGTCCACGCCGACCTCGATCACCGTCGTGGCAACCAGCACGTCCGCCTGGCCGGCGGCGAACCGGGTCATCACGGCGTCCTTCTCGTCGGCCGGCAGGCGCCCGTGCAGCATGGCGACCCGCAGCCCGGCCAGCGGGCCGTCGGCCAGCCAGGCGGCCAGCTCCTCCACGCCGAGCCCGGCCAGCGACCCGTCCTCCCCCGGCGCCGCCAGCGCCTGGCCGCCAGCCGCCGCGCCCCGCTCGCCGCCGGAGCCGCCGTCGCCGTCACCGTCACCGTCGTCCGCCGACGTGCTGCTGATCCGCGGGCAGACGACGAACGCCTGCCGGCCCGCGGCCACCTCCTCGCGGATGCGGCCCCAGATCCGGTCCCGCCAGCGGGGGTGGGCGGCGCCGGGCACCACGTGGGTCGCGACCGGCTGCCGGCCGGCCGGCAGCTCGGTGAGCGTGCTGACCTCCAGGTCGCCGAAGACGGTCATGGCGACCGTCCGCGGGATCGGGGTCGCGGTCATGACCAGCACGTGCGGCGGCTGGCTGGCCCGGGTGCGCAGGGCGTCGCGCTGCTCCACCCCGAACCGGTGCTGCTCGTCGATGACCACCAGGCCCAGGTCGCGGAAGACGACGTTGTCGTGCAGCAGGGCGTGGGTGCCGATGACCAGGCCCGCGCTGCCGTCCGCCGCCGCGGCCAGCGCCTCCCGCCTGGCCCGGGCGCCGAGCGAGCTGGTCAGCAGCACGACCCGGGTGGCCTGCTCGGGGGCGCCGAGCTCGCCTGCTTGGGCGAGGTCGCCGAGCAGCGCGCGCACCCCGCGGTAGTGCTGCACGGCCAGGGTCTCGGTCGGGGCCAGCAGCACGGCCTGGCCGCCCGCGTCGACGACGGCGAGCATCGCCCGCAGCGCGACCACCGTCTTGCCCGAGCCGACCTCGCCCTGCAGCAGCCGGTGCATCGGCACCGGGCGGGCCAGCTCGGCCTCGATCGCCTCGCCGACCTCGCGCTGCCCCGTGGTCAGCGGGAACGGCAGCTGGCGGTCGAAGGCGGCGAGGATGCCGTCCGCGCGGGGCCGGCGGGCCACCGTCGCGATCATGGACACCGCGCGGCGCCGCTGGGCGAGCACGACCTGCAGCGCCAGCGCCTCGTCCCACTTCAGCCGGATGCGGCCACGCTCGACGTCGCCGAAGGTGGTCGGCCGGTGCACCAGCTCGTAGGCGCTACGCAGGTCCGCCAGCCGGTGGCGGCGGCGCAGGTCGGCTGGCAGCGGGTCGGGCAGCTCGCCAAGGACGTCCAGCAGCGTGCGCACGAACCGGCCGATCACCGCCGAGCTGACCTTCTCGGTGGCCGGGTAGACGGGGATCAGCGCGCCGGCGTAGACCTCGATGCCCTCGCCGCCCTGTGTCGTCCCCGCGTCCTCGGCGAGGATCTGGACCTCCGGGTTGACCAGCTGCAGCCCGCCCCGATAGACGTCGGCCTTCCCGGAGAACAGGGCGACCGTGCCGACGGGCAGCCGCCTGGAGTGCCACGGCTGGCGGACGTTGAAGAAGACCAGGGACATCTGGTCGCGGCCGTCCGTGATGAGCACGTTGGCGACCATGCGCCGGCGGTCGCGCATCGGCCTGGTGCTGTACCTGGCCACCCTGGCCTGCACGGTCACGACCTCGCCCGGCGCGACGTCGGCGAGGTCGGTCAGCTCGCCGCGCCTGTGGTAGCGCCGCGGCAGGTGGTCGAGCAGGTCGGCGACGGTGACCAGGCCGAGGTGCTCGGCCAGCTCCCGCGCCGCCCGCGCCTGGATGGCCCGGGTCAGGGGGGTCGCCAGCCCGATGCCGCCTCCCGCGTGCTCCGCGTGCATGTTCCTATGGTCACCGATGGTCAGCAGGCGCCGTGGCTTGCCCTGCCGAGCCGGCCAGCCGGGCACGCGCGGCCCGCCCGATGGTCCGCCGCTCGCTGGGGTAGCCTCTTCTGTGCACCTTCCGCGTCCGGTGCCCGCTCGGAGCCCGTGACGCCGGTGCGGCCCCCGCGCCCGCGGCGGGCCGGCACGGCCGGGCCCCGGCCGTGGGACTGTCAGCTACTTCTCGGCGGAGTGTTCTCGTGGCTTCGGTGTGCGACGTCTGCGGCAAGGGACCGGGCTTCGGCATGTCGGTCTCCCACTCCCACCGGCGCACCCGGCGGCGCTGGAACCCCAACATCCAGACCGTGCACGCGCTGGTGGGCAAGACCCCCAAGCGGCTGAACGTCTGCACGTCCTGCATCAAGGCCGGCAAGATCGTCCGCGCCTGAGCAGGCCGCGCCGGCGCGCGACCAGCCGTCGCCGGTGCCGCCCACCGGGATTCCCGGTTGTCCGGCGGCACCGGCTTCGTCATGCCCGGATCCGGGCGCGCCGCGAGCCCGTGTGTGGCCGTTGACCGGGCCCGGCGGCGCGTAGCGCGGACGCCCCCTTCGAGCCGCGCCGGGCTCGTGCTGATATGAGAGGGATCATCGATCGGCCCGAGCCAGCACCGGAGTTGCCCGCATGACCCAGACCCTGCCGGATCTCAGCGCGTTCAGCCTCGAGGAGCTGGGGCGCTACACGGCCAGCCTCTCCGACGACGACCTCACCGCCATCATGGCCGGCCCGCAGCGGTCCGTCCTGCTCGACGAGTGGTTCACCCGGATGGCCGCACAGGCCAACCCGGACAAGATCAAGGACCAGGAAGCGGTCATCCACTTCGCCATCACCGAGCGGCCCGACGGCGGCACCGACACCTACGAGATGGTGATCAGGGACGGCGCCTGCGACGTCTTCCGCCAGCCCAGCGAGACGCCGCGGGTCACCGTCACGATGAACGGGGTCAACTTCCTGAAGCTGATCACCGGGAAGTCCGACGGGACCTGGCTGTTCGTCCGCCGCAAGATCAAGATCAACGGTGACATGGTCTTCGGCGGCAAGGTCATGAGCTGGTTCGACATCCCGAACGCCTGACCGCCACCCGCCAGGCCCTCGGGTGCACCGCCCGGCCACCGCGCCGGGCGGCCAGTGCCACGTGCCGTTGAGGCCCGCTAGGCCCGGTCTTCCGCCGCGGCGGCGGCTCGCCAGCGCCAGGAGTGGTCGACCGGGCCGATGCCTGCGCCGAGCGCGTAGCCGCCCCGCAGGGCCCCGGTGACGTACTCCTTCGCCGCCCGGACCGCGTCCGGGACGGAGAGGCCCAGCGCGAGCCCGGAGGCGATGGCCGAGGCGAGCGTGCAGCCGGTGCCGTGGGTGTGCCGGTTGTCGGCGCGGGGCGCCCGCAGCACGACCTCCTCGGTCCCGTCGGTCAGCAGGTCGACGGCATCGCCCGGCAGGTGCCCGCCCTTGACGACCACCCAGCGCGGGCCGAGGTCGAGCATCGCCCGCGCGGCCAGCCACAGCCCGCCATCGTCGCTGACGTCGAGGCCGGTCAGCAGCGCCACCTCGTCCAGGTTGGGCGTGGTGACCGTGGCCATCGGCAGCAGCACGTCGCGCAGCACGGCGACGGCGTCCGGCTCCAGCAGCCGGTGGCCGTGCTTGGACACCCCGACCGGGTCGACCACCAGCGGCACCGCCAGGCCGCGCAGCTCGTCGGCGACCAGCCGGACCAGCCCAGGGGTGGCCAGCATTCCGGTCTTGACGGCGTCCACCCCGATGTCGTCGATCACCGCGCGGATCTGCCCCCGGACCGCATCGTCCGGCAGCTCCCAAACGCCGTGAACGCCCATCGAGTTCTGCGCTGTGATGGCCGTCACTGCCGTCATCCCGTGAACGCCAAATGCGGCCGCGGTCTTCAGGTCGGCCTGGATCCCCGCGCCGCCGCCGGAATCCGAACCGGCGATGGCCAGGACTCGCGGTGGCGCCGCGCCGGGCGCGGGCGTGGCAATGGGAACGGACGGCGGGGTCACCCTGCCACCTTGCCTCGCCCCGGGTCCGGATGATGTCGTGGTATCGGTCATATTTCCGAGCCCAATCGATCGTGTCGGCGCGCCGTGCCGGGTCCTGGCGCCTGCCCGTCATGGGACGCCGTCGTGGGGCGCTCATGTTCGTGGCAGTTGCTTCGGTCACGAGCCCCTCACGAACGCCGATTGCCTGTTACCTTCTGTCGGCCCGTACTACTACTGCTCGACGGGCTGTCGACGTCCGACGAGGGAGCGTTTGTGGTCCACGCGTACATCCTCATTCAGACCGAGGTCGGCAAGTCCGCGTCGGTGGCGAAGGAGATCGAGCAGATCCCCGGTGTCACCCAGGCGGAGGACGTCACCGGCCCGTACGACGTGATCGTGCGGGCTGAGGCGAACTCCGTGGATGACCTCGGCAAGCTGGTCATGTCCCGGGTCCAGGCCGTGGAAGGCATCACTCGGACCCTCACCTGCCCGGTAGTGCACGTCTGACCGGAGCGTGCGCACCCCGATGACCCAGGGCGGTGGGGGGGGCCCCCGCCGCCGGCCCCCCCCCCCGCGGGGGGGTTTTAGCAAGACGCGGG
>JADGHD010000174.1 GCA_019689615.1 Frankia sp.
TTGTGTATAAGCGACAGGGTCAGGCCGGTTGCGGGGCGGCGGGGGCCGGGATCAGTGCCTCCTTCACGGCGTCGCCGGCGAACTGGGTGCGGTAGAGCTCGGCGTAGCGGCCGTCGGCGGCCAGGAGGTCGGGATGGGTGCCGCGCTCGACGATGCGGCCGTTCTCGATCACTGCGATGAGGTCGGCGTCGCGGATGGTCGACAGGCGATGCGCGATCACGATCGCGGTCCGGCCGGCGAGGGCCTCGGCCAGCGCGTCCTGGACGGCGGTCTCCGAGGTCGAGTCGAGGTGGGCGGTGGCCTCGTCGAGGATGACGACCCTCGGCTGGGCCAGCAGCAGGCGGGCGATCGTCAGGCGCTGGCGCTCGCCGCCGGAGAGGCGGTAGCCGCGCTCGCCGACCACCGTGTCCAGGCCGTCGGGCAGGCTGGCGACGAGGTCGGCGAGCCGGGCGGCGCGCAGCGCATCCCACAGCTCCTCCTCGGTCGCGTCCGGCTTCGCGAGCTCCAGGTTCGCCCGGACCGTGTCGTGGAACAGGTGCCCGTCCTGGGTGACCATCCCGATGGTCTCGCGCAGCGAGGCGAACGACAGCTCGCGCACATCCACCCCGGACAGCCGGACCGCGCCGGAGTCGGCGTCGTACAGCCGGGGGATGAGCTGGGCGATCGTCGACTTGCCCGCGCCGGACGAGCCGACCAGCGCGACCATCTGCCCCGGCTCGGCGCGCAGGGTCACCTCGTTCAGCACCTGCTCCCCGCCGCGGGTGTCGAGCACGGCGACCTCCTCCAGCGAGGCGAGCGAGACCGCGTCCGCCGGCGGGTAGGCGAAGCTGACGTGGTCCAGCTCGACCGACACCGGTCCGTCCGGCACGCTCCTGGCGTCCGGCCGCTCGACGACCAGCGGCCTGAGGTCGAGCACCTCGAACACCCGCTCGAAGCTGACCAGCGCGCTCATCACCTCGACCCGGGCGCTGGCCAGCGCGGTCAGCGGGGCGTATAGCCGGGTGAGCAGCAGCGCCAGGGCGACGACCGTGCCCGGGTCCAGGCGGCCGCGCAGCGCGAGAAACCCGCCGAGGCCGTAGACGAGGGCCAGCGCGAGCGTGGAGACGAGCGTCAGCGCGGTGACGAAGACCATCTGCGCCATCGCCGTGCGCAGACCGATGTCGCGCACCCGCCGCGCCCGCCTGGCGAACTCGGCCGACTCCTTCTCCGGCCGGCCGAACAGCTTCACCAGCGTGGCTCCGGGCGCCGAGAACCGCTCCGTCATCCTTGTGCTCATCACCGCGTTGTGGGTGGCCGCCTCCCGCTCCAGCCGGGCCAGCCGGTTGCCCATCCGCCGCGCCGGCAGCACGAACACCGGCAGCAGCACCAGTGCGAGCAGGGTGATCTGCCACGACAGCCGGACCATCACGGCCCCGGTCAGCAGGACCGCGACCAGGTTGCTGACGACGCCGGACAGCGTGTCGCTGAACGCCCGCTGGGCGCCGATCACGTCGTTGTTCAGCCGGCTGACCAGCGCGCCGGTGTGGGTGCGGGTGAAGAACGCCACCGGCATCCGCTGCACGTGGTCGAACACGGCCGTGCGCAGGTCGAGGATCAGGCCCTCGCCGATGCTGGCCGACAGCCAGCGGTTCACCAGGCCCAGCGTCGCCTCGGCGATGGCGATGATCGCGATGACCACGGCCAGCCAGACCACGACCCGGGGCTCGGACCCCTCGACGATGGCCGTCACCACCCGGCCGGCCAGCAGCGGGGTCGCCACCGCCAGGGCCGCCGCCACCACGCTGAGCAGCACGAACCAGACGAGCTGGGCGCGGTGCGGCCGGGCGAAGCCGATGATCCGCCGGATGGTGACCCGGGACACGGGCCGGCGTTCCTCCTGCGCGGTCATGATCCCGTAGAGCGATGTCCAGGCGACGTATTCCATGCTCATCGCCCGCACCACCTGCCTTCCCTCGGCCCGTCTGCCTGCCGTCGTCTGCCCGTGCTGTCGTCTGCGTGCGCTGTCGTCCGCGTGCGCCGTCGTCTGCCTGCCCGTCGACCAGCCATGGCGTCCGGCCCGGTCGCCCGACCGGACCGATCCAAGCAGTGGGGTCCGACAGTTCCTCGCGCTCGCGTTGTCCGTCCGGAGTTGATCCGTCGCCCCGGGCGGTGCGACCGACCGTAAAAGTTCAAGTTCACTCGAGGTCAAGAGCCCGGCCCGCCGGCGAATTCCAGGGGCGGCCTGCGTGGTGACGGTGTGGTACGCGAAAGTTGCCAGGTATGACGAGCCTTCTTCTCGGGCCCCTGCACCGGTTCGCCGACGCCAGCCGGGCGTGCGTCTGGGTGGAGACCGACGTGCCCGGCGAGGTCGAGGTGCGCTGCCTGCCCCAACCCGGGCCGCGGGCGAGCGCGCCGACGTTCACCGTCGCGGGGCACCACTTCGCGCTGGTGACGGTGACCGGGCTCGAGGCCGGCCGCGGGTGGCCGTACGAGGTCTGGCTCACCCCGGGCGCCAGCACGCCGCAGGCGGCCGGGCAGGCGGAGCGGGTCTGGCCGCTGCCGGACGCCGCCGGCCCGCCGAGCCTGCTGCGCCCGGTCGGCGCCGGCCGCCCGGTGCGGCTCGTCTTCGGCTCGTGCCGGGTGACGGCGCCGCAGGCCAGGCCGTACACGCTCGACCCGGAGGAGCACCCGGACGGGCTGGGCACGGACGCGCTGCACGCGCTGGCCATGCGGATGGCCGAGACCGGCCAGGACGCCTGGCCGGACGCGTTGCTGCTGCTCGGCGACCAGGTCTACGCCGACCACGTCTCGCCGGTGACCGCCGAGCGGATCCGCGAGCGCCGCGACGTCAGCGTGCCGCCGGGCGAGGAGATCGCGGACTTCACCGAGTACTGCTGGCTCTACCAGGAGGCCTGGACGCAGCCGGAGATCCGCTGGCTGCTGTCCACCGTGCCGACGGCGATGATCGCCGACGACCACGACATCCGCGACGACTGGAACATCTCGGCCGCCTGGCGGGCCGATGCGCGCGCGGAGCCGTGGTGGGACACCCGGGTCACCAGCGGGATCATGGCGTACTGGTGCTACCAGCACCTGGGCAACCTCAGCCCCGAGGCGCTCGCGGCCGACCCGACGTTCGCCGCGGTACGCGAGCTCGCCGACCGCGGCGAGGACGCCGAGGAGCTGCTGCGCTCCTTCGCCCGCCGGGCCGATCGGACGGCCGACGGCCCCGCCGCGTGGGCGGCCGCCGCCGCCCAGGCGGGCGACCCAGCCGGTACTGCCGCCGCCCAGGCGGGCGACCCAGCCGGCACTGCCGGCACGCCGCCGCGCTGGAGTTACCGCTGGGACCTGGGCGGCGCGCGGCTGATCGTCATCGACTCCCGGATCAGCCGGGTCGTCGCCGCGGACGGGACGCGGGCGATGGTGCACGACGCCGAGTGGGCCTGGGTCGAGGAGCAGGCCAGCCACCAGGGCGAGGTCGACCACCTGCTGCTCGGCACGTCGGTGCCGTACCTGCTCACCCGGACGATCCACAACGTCGAGGCGGCGAGCGAGCTGGCGGCGTCCGGCCGGTTCGGCCGGCTGGTCGCGTCCGCCACCGAGCGGCTGCGCCGCTTCCTCGACCTGGAGCACTGGGCCGCGTTCGGCGACTCGTTCCGGCGGATGTCGCGGCTGCTGACGATGTCAGCGGCGGGCGAGCGCTGGCCGGCGCCGGCGAGCGTGGTCGTGCTGTCCGGCGACGTGCATCACGCCTACCTGGCCAGGGCGCGCCCGGCCGACGGCACGGCCACGCTCGCCCCGGTCTGGCAGGCGGTGTGCTCGCCGTTCCGCAACCCGCTGGGCCCTGGCATCCGGCGGATCGACGCGATCTCGCGGATGCGGCTGTTCGCCGTGCTCTCCGGCTGGGTGGCCCGCCTGCTCGGCGCCGGCAGGCCGCCGGTGGACTGGGAGGTCACCCACGGGCCGTGGTTCGACAGCCAGCTGGCGACGCTTGTGCTCGACGGCCGGTCGGCCACGCTCGTGCTGGAGAAGACCGAGCCCGACGGCGAGCCGGGCGGCCTCGACGAGGTGCTGCGCCACCAGCTCACCTGACGCCGGCGGCCGGCTTCAGCCGCCGGAGCTGAACGCGGCGTCGAAGGCGGCCGCTGGTGGGTCGACGGCGAGCCGGCGGACGAAGGCGAGCGCCTCCGGCGCGCCGACCAGCCGGTCCATGCCGGCGTCCTCCCACTCGATGGAGATCGGGCCGTCGTAGCCGATGGTGTTCAGCATCCGGAACGCGTCATCCCACGGGACGTCGCCGCGGCCGGTGGAGACGAAGTCCCAGCCGCGCCGCGGGTCGGCCCACGGCAGGTGGGAGCCGAGCCGGCCGTTGCGGCCGTTGCCGACCCGGCGTTTCGCGTCCTTGCAGTCGACGTGGTAGATCCGGTCGCGGAAGTCCCAGAGGAAGCCGACCGGGTCGAGGTCCTGCCAGACGAAGTGGCTCGGGTCCCAGTTCAGGCCGAACGCCGGCCGCCGGCCGATCGCCTCCAACGTCCGCACCGTCGTCCAGTAGTCGTAGGCGATCTCGCTTGGGTGCACCTCGTGGGCGAACCGCACCCCTACCGCGTCGAACGCGTCCAGGATCGGGTTCCACCGGTCCGCGAAGTCGCGATAGCCGGCGTCGACGAGCTCCTGCGACACCGGCGGGAACATCGCCACGTACTTCCACACCGCCGAGCCGGTGAACCCGACGACGGTGCGCACGCCGAGCCGGGCCGCCGCGTGCCCGGTCGCGATCATCTCCTCGGCCGCCCGGGCGCGCACCCCGTCCGGGTCGCCGTCGCCCCACACCCGCGCCGGCAGGATGTCCCGGTGCCGGACGTCGATCGGGTCGTCGCAGACCGCCTGCCCGACCAGGTGGTTGGAGATCGCCCACACCCGCAGGTTGTGCTTCTCCAGGATGTCCAGCCGGGAGCGGACGTAGCCGTCGTCCTCGGCGGCCCGCCGCACGTCGAGGTGGTCGCCCCAGCAGGCGATCTCCAGCCCGTCGTAGCCCCAGCCGGACGCCAGCCGCGCCACCTCCTCGAACGGCAGGTCCGCCCACTGGCCGGTGAACAGGGTGACCGGTCGCGCCATGATGTCCGTCCTCCGCCCTTGTCGTCGGTTCGTTGCGCTGGCTGGCCCGGGGCCGCCGGTCGCCGGGTCCCGCCTTCGGTCAGGTCTGCACGGCGGTCCAGGCGGAGCCGTCCGCGGCGCTGCGGGCGACCGCGTCGAGGACCAGCTGGACCTGCAGGCCGTCGGCGAAGCTCGGCGTCGGCGCTGTGCCGGTGGCGAGCGCGGTGACCAGGTCGGCCGCCTGGTGGGTGAACGAGTGCTCGTAGCCGAGGCCGTGGCCGGGCGGCCACCAGGCGTGCAGGTAGGGGTGGCCCGGCTCGGTGACCAGGATCCGGGTGAAGCCCGACACGTCGTTGTCCGCGCGGCCGTCGTAGAACTCCAGCTCGTTGAGCCGTTCCAGGTCGAAGACCAGGGAGCCGTCCGAGCCGTTCAGCTCGACGCGCAGCCCGTTCTTGCGGCCGAGCGCGAACCGGGTCGCCTCGTAGGTGGCCACCGCCCCGCCGTCGAGCCGGGCCAGGAACAGCGCCGCGTCGTCGACCGTCACCTGCCCGGTGGCGCCGGGCTGGCCGGAGGTCGCCGACAGCCCGGACTCCTCCGCCGGCAGCGGCCGCTCCCGGATGAACGTCTCGGTGAGCGCGCAGACGCTGCTGATCCGTTGGCCGGTGATGAACTGGGTGAGGTCGATGATGTGCGCGCCGATGTCGCCCAGCGCCCCCGACCCGGCGATCTCCCGGCGTAGCCGCCAGGCCAGCGGGAACTCCGGGTCCACCAGCCAGTCCTGCAGGTAGACCGCGCGTACGTGGCGCAGCGTGCCGAGCCGGCCGGCGGCGACCAGATCACGGGCGAAGGTGGCGGCGGGCAGCCGCCGGTAGTTGAAGCCGACCGCCGAGCGGATCCCCGCCGCCTCGGCCGCCCGCGCGGCCTCGGCCATCGCCCGGGCCTCGTCGACACTGTTCGCCAGCGGCTTCTCGCACAGCACGTGCTTGCCGGCGGCCAGCGCGGCGAGCGCGATCTCGGCGTGGCTCGAGCCGGGGCTGCAGATGTCCACCAGGTCGACGTCGTCCCGGCGGATCAGCGCCTTCCAGTCGGTCTCGTAGGCGCGGAAGCCCAGCTTCGTCGCTGCCGTGGCGACCTTCTCCTGGTCGCGCCCGCACACCACGGCGAGG
This sequence comes from Frankia sp., assembly GCA_019689615.1. Taxonomy (GTDB): domain Bacteria; phylum Actinomycetota; class Actinomycetes; order Frankiales; family Frankiaceae; genus Pseudofrankia. The sequence goes on from JADGHD010000174.1 coordinate 6,240, forward strand.
TCGACCTCCAGCGGGAGGTCGAAGAACCGGTTCACCGACCGCCAGGCGTGCGAGTGGGCGGCGCCCATGAAGGCGTAGCCCACCATGCCGACGCCGAGCCGCTGTCGTTGCGTCATAGAGAGATCTCCAGGTGAGGGATGAGGCCGGTGCTCCCGGGGCGCGGGCGTGGCTGGCCCGCGGCCGCGTGTTCCCCTGCCGCCGCGGCCGCGGGCGGCGCCGCCCGTCGACGAGCGGCCCGTCGCCGCGCCCCGTCGCCGGGGGCGCGGGCTGGCACGGCCGGGGGTGTCAGGAGGCGAAGCCGAACTTCAGGTACTGGTCCACGTTGTCCTTCGTGATCGTCGCGGAGGCGATCGTGATCGACGACGGGATGTCGTTCTCCACCAGGTCGGACAGCGTGCGCCCCTGGGCGACGAGACGGGCCAGGTTGATCGCCGAGGAGGCCATCGACGGCGGGTAGGTGACGGTCGCCTTGACCACGCTCTCGTCGGACTTGATCAGGTCCATCATGTCCCGGGAGCCTGCGCCGCCCACCATGAAGAACTCGTCCCGGCCGGCCGCCTCGATCGCGGACAGCACGCCGAGCCCCTGGTCGTCGTCGTGGTTCCAGATCGCGTCGATCCGCGGCGCCGCCTGCAGCAGGTTCGCCGCCGCCCGCTCGCCGGACTCGATCGTGAACTCGGCCGGCACCCGCGGCCCGACCCGCAGCCCGGCGCTCGCCAGCGCGTCCCGGAAGCCCTGGCTCCGCTCCTGGGTCAGCGGCAGGCTGTCGATTCCGGGGATCTCGGCGATGACCGGGTCGGTGACGCCGTTCTCCCGCAGCCTGGCCGCGATGAAGTTGCCGGCGGCCACGCCCATCCCGTAGTTGTCGCCGCCGATCCAGGTCCGGTAGGCCAGCGGGCTGTCGAAGATGCGGTCCAGGTTGATCACCGGGATCCCGGCGTCCATCGCCTGGCGCGCCACCTCGGTCAGCGCCGCACCGTCGTGCGGCAGGATCACCAGCACGTCGACGCCGTCGTTGATCAGCGTCTCCACCTGGCTGATCTGCAGGTTGAGGTCGTTGGTGCCCTCGGTCGGCCGTAATGTCACGTCCGAGTGGACGTCGGCCTGGGCACGGGCGTTCGTGGTGATGGCGCCGATCCAGCCGTGGTCGGCGGCCGGCGCGGAGAACCCGATGGTGACCGGCGGGCCGGGCTCGGCGTTGTCGCCACCGCCGGCGGCGGTCGCCACGGCGGACGTCTGCGGGCTGCTCTCGTCGTTGCTGGTGCAGCCGGCGAGCACGGCCGCTCCCGCCGCGCCGAAGGCGGCACCGCCGATCAGGAACCTCCGCCGGCCGAGCATCATCCCGCTGCGCTGTGCCATGTCCCCTCCTCAAGGGTCGTGCCGAAGTCCGATGGGTGCCCCGCTCCCGCGCGTGCCTGCTGGCGGCAGCGCGCGCGGGCGGGCCGGGCCGCGGGTGTGCTCCGCGGCGGGTCGTGGCCTCGTGGCTGGGTGGTGGCGCGCCCGGCCGGGGGGGCCCCGCCGCCGCCGGCGCGCCGATCCGGGCTAGCCGCCGGCGGTGCGCGGGGCCAGCCGTCGCTGCAGCAGCACGGCGGCCACGATGATCAGGCCCTTCGCCAGCGCCTGGGTCGAGGTGGTCAGGTTGTTGAGGGTGAAGATGTTGTTGACCGTGGTGAAGATCAGCACCCCGATGACGGTGCCGACGATCGTGCCGCGCCCGCCGGAGAGCAGCGTGCCGCCGATGACCACCGCGGCGATCGCGTCCAGCTCGTAGAGCAGGCCGTGGGTGGACGTGCCGGACGTCGTCCGCGCCGTGATCATGATGGCGGCGATCCCGCAGCAGAACCCGAGCAGGGTGTAGAGCCACAGGGTCTGCCGGCGCACGTTGATGCCGGCCAGCCGGGCCGCCTCCGGGTTGCCACCGACGGCGAACGTGCGCCGGCCGAAGGTCGTCCGGTTCAGCACCACCCAGCCGACCACCGCGACCAGCGCGAACATGATGACCAGCACCGGGATGCCAGCGGGCTCGGCGCGGAAGAAGTCGCGGAACCCGTTGACCCGCACGACCTGCGTCTGCCGGTTCGAGATCTCCTCGGCCAGGCCGCGGGCCGAGGCCAGCATCGCCAGCGTGGCGATGAACGGGACGATCCGGCCGTAGGCGATGAAGATCCCGTTGATCAGCCCGCAGACGGTGCCGACCAGCAGGGCGACGAACACCATCACCAGGAACGTGGAGTCGTTCGCCATGTTCTGGGTGGCGAGCGTCGTCGACCAGACCGAGGCGAGCGCGACGATCGCGCCGACCGACAGGTCGATCCCGCCACCGGCGATCACGAACGTCATCCCGATGCTGACCACGCCGATGACCGACGCCAGCCGAAGGATCGTCATCGCGTTGTCGGTGCTGGCGAACCGTTCTCCGGCCGTGATCACCCCGATCACGCAGATCACCAGCAGGACCGCGACCAGGCCCAGGTTGCGCCCCGCCCCGGTGCGCAGCAGCCGCCCCAGCGCCACCCGGCCGGCGGCGAC
>JADGHD010000175.1 GCA_019689615.1 Frankia sp.
ACCCCTATCCTTGCGCGTCTCGGGGGCGGGTAGTTGTTTATAAGAGAAGGGGCCTGCTCCCCGCGCGAGCACGGCAGGCCCGACGGCGGTTCGCCGACACCAGCCCGCGCCACACCCACCGGTCGTCGAGGCCAGCGTCATCACCTGCCGCCGTACCGCCGATATCGGCATTCCGGCGGCGAGACGCCCGGTGGGCCTCGGCATGCCCCGAACCCGGCGCGGTGCGGTAAGCCATCGAGACAAGAGGAGGGCAATGGCTGGCGCGCGCTGGGCCGGGCGGACGGCCACGCGGGGAGGGACGGACGCCGGGCGGCGCGCGGCGTGGGTGGCGTTGCGCCACCGCCCGTTCCGCACGGTCTTCCTCGGCGCGTTTCTGCCGCACACCGGCACCTGGTTACGTCTGATCGTGCTGACCGCCTACGCCTACGACATCACCGACTCGGCGGCCTTCGTCGGCCAGCTCGTTTTCGTCTATCTGGCGCCGGTGATCGTGCTGGGCATGCCCGCCGGCCTGTTGCTCGACCGGCGGAACCGGCGCAACCTGCTGATCGTCGGTTTCGCGATACAGGGCGCGCTGTCGGCGGCGCTGGCGGCGGTCGCCTGGACGGGCGGCTCCCGGGCCTGGCTGCTTGTCGTGACGGCCGGGCTCGGTGTCTGCAATGCCGTCTTCCTGCCGGCGTACTCGGCCATGGTCCCGAACCTGGTCCCCCGGGACCTGCTCGGCTCGGCGATATCGCTGATGAGCGCCCAGCAGAACGCCACCCGCGTGCTCGGCCCGGTCCTCGCCGGCCTGCTGCTCGCGGTCTGCACGCCGGCGCAGGTCTTCCTCGTCAGCGGTGCGATGGCCCTGGCCGCGATCGCCTCGCTGCTCCCGGTCAGGGTCAGCCAGCAGCGAGCCGAGCGGACGACACGGCTCGGACAGGCCCTGCTCGGCGGGGTGCGGGCGGGCCAGCGCAACCGGGTCATCGGGCGCGGCCTGGTCACGGTCACGGTGTTCTCGTTCGTCTGCCTCTTCTTCGTGAACCAGCTACCGGTGATCGCCGAGGAGAACCTGTCCCTGGAGGTCACATCGTCCGGGTACGGATTCTTCTACGCGGCATTCGGGGTCGGGGCCGTCCTGGGCGCACTGGCGAACGGCACCGTGCTCGCCGGGCTGACCCCGGCAGGAATCACCCGCTGGGGCATGGTGGCGTTCGCGGCGGCACTCGCCGCGTTCGCGATCGCCCGCGACGCCTGGCTCGGCTCGCTGTTCATCCTGCTGGTCGGTGTGACCTACCTGGGCGTGGTCACGGCGATGACCAGCGCGGTCCAGCTCGAGGTGGCCGACAGCGAGCGCGGGCGGGTCAGCACGCTGTGGGCCATGGGCTACGCCGGCTCCGTCGGCGTGTCGAACCTCGTCTTCGGCCCGCTCGCCGACGCGGTCGGACCGACCGCGGTCCTCCTGCTCGGCGCCCTGGTCGCCGTCCCGCTGGCCTGGTACGCCGACCTGCGCCCGGCCACGTCCCCGCCCCCGCGGCGCGAGGCGCACCCACCGCCGATCGGACCGGCGAGCGCGCCAGAGCAACGCGCCAGCCTGCCCGCGGCGGACAGCCCGCGCGTCCGTTGACCCCCGCGGGCGAGCACAGCGCGCTCCGGCCCAGGGCCAGGCCCCACCGGAACCCCCGCCGTCGCGCGTCCGCTGACCCAGCGGGCGAGCACAGCCCGAGGGTCGCCCGCCGCGGCCACGCACGCGCGAACACCGTCGGGTGATCCCCGCGCCTGGCCTGTCGTCGGCGTGGACGGCGTCCGTTCGCGGCGCGGCGGTCACACACCGCGGTCAGAGCCGCGTCGCGAGGCGGCGCGCGGTGTGCCGGCCCGGCACGTCCGGGCCACCGGTCATGATCACGTTTCCCGGCCTGCCCGACCGGCGGCCCGGCCTGGCGGACAGGCGCGGGAGCCGTCGGCCGACGTGGCACGCCAGCGAACACCGCGCCAGTGGACAGCCGGTCTTCGGGCTGCCGCCGGGGCGCTGACCTGCGCGCCTGTCCGCGGATGAGCCCGCCGTGCTGCCGGGCGGCCGTGGTGCTCCGCGGTGCTGGAGATCGGAGCACGTCCGATGGTTGGAGGTCCCATCTTCCAGTTCTGAAAGTTCGCGCGGCTGTTGCATCTCGACGCACCGGTGTGAGACCTTTCACACGCGCCGCGCACTGATGCGTTTGAGTAGGCTCGGGAGTTGATCAACATGCTCGTGTGGGGGGACGCATTCCTTACGGTGCGTAGTCGCCGCCCGCGAGCCGTGCCGCCGGCCGCGGCCTCCTTCCGCTCGTGCCCGGACATCGCCGCTTCACGGCCGGGCGGCTCCCTGACGGACCGCGGCGGTCAGCCCGTCGCGTGCTCTCCCTGGTAGGTGTGCCATGCAAGTGCTCCGACGCCGTCGTCTGCCGGCACGTTGGCTCGTCGCGCTGATCGCGGCGCTGCTCGTGGCCGTCGGGTGCGGCAGCGCGAACAACGACAACGCCGCTGGTGGCGGCGCTTCCGGTGAGAAGAACCCTGGCGCGACCCTGCGCATCGCGGCAGACCTCGAGCTGGGTCTCTACACCTACTTCGACCCGACGCGGTACAGCTCGGCGCCGCTGATCTTCACGAACTTGATCTACGACACATTACTTCACTTCGGGGAGGAGGGCCTCGAGCCCGGCCTGGCCACGAGCTGGTCCTTCCCGGACGACTCCACGGTGGAGTTCACCCTCCGTGAGGGGTTGGTCTTCCAGGACGGGACGCCGCTGGACGCGGAGGCGGTGAAGTTCTCCTGGGACCGGGTGATCGCCGCCGGCAGCGAGATGACGAAGGTCGCCGGGGTCGAGGCGATGGAGTCCGTCGAGGTGGTCGACCCGCGCACGGTCCGCCTGCACCTGTCGAAGCCGCTGGCAGGGGACTGGCGGGACCGCCTGCTGTTCAACTCGCAGGCTGGCGTGGGGATCGTGTCGCCGACCGCGGTCCGCAAGGCCGAGGAGGCCGGACGCAAGTTCGACGACCAGCCGGTCGGTGCTGGTCCGTATAAGTTCGTCGAGTTCGTCCCCGGGCAGCGGCTGGTGCTCGAGCGGTGGGACGGCTACTGGAACCCCGAGGCGCAGCAGGTCGCCCGGATCGAGTTCATCCACACGCTGCCCGGCGCTCCCACGCTGACCGCGCTCGCCGCGGGTGAGGCCGACCTCGCCGCGGCGACGGCGGCCGACCTGAACGGCCTGCAGGCCCAGGGCATCTCGGTCGAGCAGTTCCCGCCCGCGTTCCGGACGACCTGGTACCAGTTCTGCGTCAGCCGGCCGCCGTTCGACCGCCTGGAGGCCCGGCAGGCGGTGCTGTACGCGATCGACCGGCAGGCCTACCTCCAGACCGCCTACCAGGGCGCCGCGACCATCAACGACAAGTTCCCCGCCCCGGACTGGCCGTACTACCCGAGCTCGGTGGAGAACCCGTACCCGTACGACCCCGAGCGGGCCAAGGAGCTGGTCGCGCGGGCCGGCGTGCAGGGCGCCACCGTCACGCTGCTGACCGGGACGGACCCGCTGTCGGCCGCGGTCGCGCAGATCATGCAGCAGCAGCTGAACGCGGTCGGCTTCGACACCCAGATCCGGCAGTCGCAGAACTCCTTCAACGACCTGCCGGTCGTCGACTGGAACATCTACTTCGGCGCGGGCACCTACCCGTCGACGTCGAGTGCCTTCTTCCTGCCCGGTGGCGTCGGCAACGCCTGCAACTACGACAACCAGCGGGTCACCGACGCGTTCAACCGGGCGCGCAACCCGAAGGCGACCCCCGAGGAGCTCACCGCGGCCTGGGCCGAGTACCAGCAGGCCGTCTATGACGACGCCGCGCAGTTCAGCATCGCCAACGCCAACGACCTGGTCGCGCACAACGACAAGGTCCAGGGCATCACCGGCGACATCCGCTCCGGCGACCCCTGGGTCTTCGCCGACATCTACGTCACCCAGTAGCGCGTGGGCCGGGCCGGCGCCAGCCGCCGGCCCGGCCATGGCGCCCGATCACGGACCCGTCGGCCGTCCTGAGGGGGAGAACCGTTGGCCGGATACATCGTGCGGCGACTGATGGCGATGGTGCCGCTCGCGCTGATCGTCTCGTTCGCCGTCTTCATCCTCATGGCCCTGGTCCCAGGTGACCCGGCGCGGGCGATCGCGGGACCGGAGGCCACCCCGGAGGCGATCACCGCCGTCCGCGAGGAGTACCACCTCGACAAGCCGCTGATCGTGCAGTACGGCTACTGGCTGCGCGACGCGGGCACTCTCGACCTGGGCACCTCCCGGGCGTCGGGTGAGCCGGTCGTCGACGAGATGGCCGAGCGATGGCCGGTCACGGCAGGGCTCGTGGCGGCCTCGGCCGTCGTCGCCATGGTGGTCGGCGTACCGCTCGGCGTGCTCGCGGGCATCCGCCCCGGCCGGGCCCTGGACAACTCGAGCCGGCTGCTCGCCGGGATCGGCATGGCCGTGCCGAACTTCGTCGCGGCGATCGTGCTCATCGTCCTGCTCGGCGTGCAGACCCGGGTGCTGCCGATCCGCGGCTATGTGCCGTTCACCCAGTCACCGGTCGACTGGGCGTACCACATGGTGCTCCCGGCGGTCACGCTCGGCCTGACCCTGGCCGCGATCATGATCCGTCAGCTGCGCGCGGCCATGATCGATACCTTGGACTCGAACTTCGTCCGGGCCGCGTGGGCCAGGGGCGGCTCACCCCGCCGGGTGATCGGGCAGCACGCCCTGAAGAACGCGTCCATGCCCGCGCTCACCGTGTTCGGCTTCTCGATCGCCGCCCTGCTCGGCGGCACCGTGATCATCGAGCAGATCTTCTCGTTGCCGGGCCTCGGCCCGTTCGTCCTGTCCGCGATCATCGGCCGCGACGTCCCGGTGGTCCAGGCGGTAACGCTGCTGTTCGTGCTCACCCAGATGGTGGTCGCCCTGCTGATCGACCTCGCGTACGGGTGGCTGAACCCGAAGGTGCGGGTGGCGCAGTGACTGTTGACGTCAGTTCCCCAACGACCGGCGACGGCGAGGACACGCGCCTGGCGGGCGGGCAGGGCCGCTTCGGCCGAGCGTTCCTGCGGTTACGCAGGAACCCGCTCGCTCTCGCCGCGTTCGGCTACCTCGTCATCGTGGGCCTCGCCGCGGCCCTCGCCCCGGTCATCACCCCGTACGACTACGCCGAGCCCGCCGGGCCGCCGCTCGCGCCGCCGTCCGGCGACCACTGGCTGGGCACCGACGGGCTCGGTCGCGACGTGTTCACCCGGCTGGTCTACGCCGGGCGGGTGTCGCTGCAGATCAGCCTCTCGGTCGTCGCGCTGGCCGTGCTGATCTCCGTTCCCCTCGGCCTGCTCGCGGGCTACCGGGGTGGCCGGGTCGACTACGTGATGATGCGGATCTGCGATGCCTTCGCGTCGTTCCCCGCCCTGATCCTCATGCTGGCCGTCGCCGGCATCCTCGGGCCCGAGCCCCGCAACACCGTGATCGCGCTCCTCGTCGTGGTGCTGCCCGGGCTGGTCCGCATCATCCGCGGCCAGGCCCGCGCGGTCCGCGCGGAGACGTTCGTCGAGGCGTCCCGGTCCATCGGCACACCGGACTGGTGGATCATGGCACGGCGGGTGCTGCCGAGCGTCGCCTCTCCCGTGATCGTTCAGGCGACGGTCCTGCTCGGGACCGCGATCCTGGCCGAAGCGGGCCTGAGCTACCTGGGGCTCGGCACCCGCCTGCCCAAGCCGAGCTGGGGCAACATGCTGCGGGAGGCCTACGACACGACGCTGTTCAGCGAGCCCCTGCTCGCGGTCTTCCCCGGGGTCGCGATCGCGCTGACGGTCCTCGCCTTCAACACCCTTGGTGACGGGCTGCGCGACGCGTTCGGGATCGCGAACGATGGCCCGAAAGGCCGCAGCCAGCGCCGGGGCATCACCACGGTCAAGGTGGCCGACCGGCCGCCGGCCCCGGCCCGGGCCGCGAGCCCCGGCCCGGGCGCGGCCGCGGCGGCGTCGACCCCGGACTCCCGCGACCTGCTGCGGGTCGAGGGCCTGCGGGTCGAGTTCGACAGCGGGCGCGGCCCGGTCACGGTGCTCGAGGATCTCGACCTGACCATCCGCCAGGGCGAGGTCCTGGGACTGGTGGGGGAGAGCGGCTGCGGCAAGTCGGTCACGGCGCTGGCGATCAATCGCCTGCTGCCCTCGCCGCCTGGGCAGATCACCGCCGGCCGGATCCTCCTCGACGGCGTCGACCTTCTCGGCCTGTCGCTGCGGCAGATGCGCCGGGTCCGCGGCCGGGAGATCTCGATGATCTTCCAGGACCCGATGACGTCGCTCGACCCGGCCTTCACCGTCGGCCACCACCTCGTCGAGGCACAGCGCAACCACGCCTCCGTCGACCGGGCGACGGCCCGGCGCCGGGCGATCGAGCTGCTCGACCTGGTCGGCATCCCGGCGGCCGCCCGCCGGATGGGCCAGTTCCCGCACGAGCTCTCCGGCGGGATGCGCCAGCGCGTCATGATCGCGGCGGCGCTCGCCAACAACCCCCGGCTGCTCATCGCCGACGAGCCGACGACCGCGCTCGACGTCACCGTCCAGGCGCAGATCCTCGAACTGCTGCGGTCGCTGCAGCAGGACCTCGGGATGGCGATGCTGTTCGTCACCCACGACCTCGGCGTGATCGCCGACATCGCCGACCGGGTCGTGGTGATGTACGCGGGGCAGGTGGTCGAGGAGGCCGGCGTCCACGACCTGTTCGCCAGGCCACGCCACCCCTACACCCGCGGCCTGCTGCGCGCGATGCCGAGCCGGCTCACCCCGCCCGGCGAGCGGCTGGCGATCATCCCGGGCACCGTGCCGCTGCCGCAGGCCTTCCCGTCCGGCTGCCGCTTCGCCTCCCGCTGCGACCACGCCACCGCCGACTGCGCGCGCCAGCCGGTCCCGCTGCTGGTCGGGGCGGACGGCGCCCGGGTGCGCTGCCTGCTGGCCGACCCGTCCGCCGACGCGAACGGCGTTGCCGCCGCGCCGCTCGCCGGCCAGCCGCGGCTCCCCGGCGGGGAGCCGTTCCAGCCGCGCGCCCCGCGCCTGACCGAGGAGGTCCGATGAACCCCGTCAGGACCACGATCGGCACAGCACAGCCCGCCACCGGCACGGACACCGCGGCCGCCACGGCCACCCCGGCAGCCGCGGCCCCCGCGGCCCGGCTGGTGAACGTCGTCAAGGAGTACCGGCTGCGGCGGTCGTCGCTGTTCGGCCGGCGGGAGGTGCTGCAGGCCGTCGGCGGGGTCAGCCTCACGATCGCCCGCGGCGAGACGCTGGGGCTCGTCGGCGAGTCCGGGTCCGGGAAGAGCACCGTCGCCCGGCTCCTGATGCGGCTGGTCGAGCCGACCGCGGGCACGATCGAGATCTGCGGCACGGACGTGACCAACCTGCGCGGCCGCGCCCTGCGCCAGGTGCGCCGGAACGCGCAGATGGTGTTCCAGGACCCGTACTCGTCGCTCGACCCGCTGTCGCCGCTGAAGGAGTCGATCGGTGAGCCGCTGCGGATCCACCGCCGGATGGGGCGCAGGGCGCGGGCTGACCGGGTCGGCGAGCTGCTGGCCCAGGTCAACCTGCGCCAGCAGTACGGGGACCGCTACCCCAACGAGCTGTCCGGCGGGCAGCTGCAGCGGGCGGCCACGGCCCGTGCCCTGGCCGCCGGGCCGGAGCTGCTCGTCCTCGACGAGCCGGTGAGCGCGCTGGACGTGTCGACCCAGGCGCAGGTCATCAACCTCCTGCAGGACCTGCAGGAGGAGCTGGGGGTGGCCTACCTGTTCATCGCCCACGACCTGTCGGTGGTTCGGCACATCAGCCACCAGATCGCGGTCATGTACCTGGGGCGGATCGTCGAGATCGGCCCGGCCGACCAGGTGTACGAGCGCCCGGCCCACCCGTACACGGCCGCACTGCTCTCGGCGGTGCCGGTGCCCGACCCGGTCCGGCAGCGGTCGCAGACGAAGATCCCGTTACGCGGCGACATCCCCTCGCCCACCCAGCCGCCGGCCGGCTGCCGCTTCCACACCCGGTGCCCGTTCGCCATGGAGATCTGCCGGGAACAGGACCCGCCGCCGTACCGCACCCCGGCTGGCGTGACCACCTACTGCCACCTGCACGAGCATGGCCCGCGGCTGGCCGGTGCCCCGGTCACCGCGCTGCGGCCGGCCGAGGCGCCGGCCCACGTCGGCGGCAAGGCTGCCGGAAAGGGAGACGATGCCGCCTAGCAGCGCGGATCCCGGGCGCTCGCGCCGCCGTCGTGGTGCCGCGAGCGCCGGGCCGCTGCGCTTCGACCCGGTCAGCGAGGCCCGTCGGCACTGGGACAGCCGTTGGGACGGCGGCCCGGCGATGATGGCGGCGACCTCGGTGGTCCGGTCGCAGCAGATCATCCAGTCGCGGGTCGAGGCCTGCCTGCGCCCGTTCGGCCTGACCTTCGCCAGCTACGAGGTCCTCGTCCTGCTGTCGTTCACCCGGGCCGGCGTCCTGGCGCTGGGGAAGATGAGCGGGCGCCTCATGATCCATCCGGCGTCGGTGACCCACATCGTCGACCGGCTCAGCGCCCAGGGGCGGGTGGAGCGCCTGCCCCACCCCACGGACCGGCGGGCCGTTCTCGCCCAGATCACCGATGCCGGCCGGCAGGCGGTCAAGGAGGCGACCGATGCCGTGGTGGAGCGCTCGTTCGGCATGGACGGGCTGTCACCGGACGAGCTCGA
>JADGHD010000176.1 GCA_019689615.1 Frankia sp.
GAGCGGGGGCAGGGGCAGGGGCGAGGCCCAGGGCCGCCTTGCGGTCCGCGGTGACGGCTATGGAGATGGAGATCGGGTCGGGGGTGAAGGCGAGGCTCTCCCAGGCGCTGGCGAGCACGCCGACGGGGAGGCGCTCCCCTGGGCCGATGGCCAGTTCCCGGTTGACGACCTCGGCGCCGTGCTGGGGCTCGGCGTTGAGCTCGTCGATCACCGCCACGTTCGCCGCGACCAGGCGGGCGACGATGTCGCGGTGGTCGGCCAGGTAGTCGGCCCGGGTGACGAGGACCGTGGTGGCGAACCTGCCGCCGGTGACCGGCCATTCGGCCGCCTCGTCGACGAGGATCCGCCCGCCATCGGCGACCATCAGCATCGCCGCCGGCGCGGGCCGCCAGGCGCCGGCGATCATGCCGGCGGTGAAGGCGTCGACCGCCTCGTCGGGGCTCATCGGGCGCACGGAGACGTCGCCGCTGCCATCCGGGTTGGCCGCCAGCCCGCGCGCCCGCAGGTACCAGCGCAGCGCCACGTCCTCGGAGCTGCCGAGGCCGGGGGTGGCCACCGGCTGGCCGCGCAACCCCGCGGCATCAGCGATATCGGCGCGCACCACGAACCTGGCGCCGCTGGCGGCGGCGCCGGACACGATGCGGATCTGTTCCCCACCAGGGGCCAGGTAGGCCGCCGCCGCGGCGCCAGCGGGCACGTAGGCGGCGTCGAGAGTGCCCGCCCGCAGCGCGGCCACCAGCGCGTCCGTCGACTCGAACGCGCGGGCCCGCAGGTGGACGCCGGTGCCCAGCCGGCTGACCAGCAGGCCGACCGACAGGCCGTAGAGCGCGGGGGCCTGGGTGAGGTCCGGGGAGTAGCCCAGCCGCAGCGTGCCGGTGACCGGGTCGGCTGGCGGGGTGGCCGCGGCGGGGCCGCCCCCCGAGCCGGAGCAGGACACCGTGAGCAGGCCGACGAGCGCCACCAGCAGCGTCGTGAGGGCCGTGCGCGCAGCGTTCCGCGGACCCCGACATGTCACCTAACCGCCCTCCACCCCGCCACTCACCACCGGCGCACCGGCGCGCGTACGCGTCATTCGCGCACGTCGTCCGGATTCGGAACGGTACCGGCGCGACCGCAAAGATCGCTTCCGGGCCGCCCGATGCCGCCCCCCGGCGGGCTGGCACGGCCGGCACGCGCGAGCGTCAGAACAGGATCGAGGCGAAGGTGCCCGCTCGGCGGAAGCCGACCCGCTCGTAGACGCGGCGGGCGGGCAGGTTGAAGTCGTTCACGTACAGGCTCACGACCGGGGCGTACATCGCCTGGGCCAGGGCGACGACGCTGGCGGTGCCGGCCGAGCCGAGGCCACGGCCGCGCAGCTCCGGGTCGACCCAGACCCCCTGGACCTGGCTCACCCCGCCGGCGACCGCGCCGATCTCGGCCTTGAACAGCACCCGGCCGTCTTCGATCCGGGCGAACGACCGGCGCTGCCCGATGAACTCGGCGACCCGGGCCCGGTAGAGCGCCCCGCCGTCGGCGGCCACCGGGGAGACGCCGATCTCCTCGGTGAACATCGCCACGCAGGCCGGCATGAGCACGTCCAGCTCGTCCGGCCGGACCAGGCGCACGGCCGGGTCCGGCGCGATCCGCGGCGGGGTGTCGATGACCAGCAGCGGCTGCTCGGCGCGTACCTCGCGGGCCGGGCCCCAGTACGGCTCGAGCAGCCGCCACATGCCGAGCACGGCGCTGGCCTGGCCGAGTATGGACGAGCAGCGCGGGCGGGTGCGCGGGGCCCGCTCGGCGAACAGCCGGACCGAGGCGGGCCCGGCGCCAACGGGCCACAGGTTCGCGCCGGAGTAGCACAGCGCCGTGGGCCTGCCGTCGACCATGTGGCCCCACACCTCGGCGCCCAGCCGCCACGGGTCGAGCCCGCACGCCTCGATCCGGGACGCGACGAAGACGTCCGCCACCGGGTCGCGCGCCAGCAACTGTCGGACGGCGGGCAGGTCGCGGTCGTCCAGCAGCCGTACTGGTGTGGACCGGAGCGGCAGGACCATCCTCCGTCGCCCAGAAAACGTCAGCTGACGGTGACAGTCGGCTCGCCGGAGGGCACGCCCTCGGCCTCCATCTCCTCAGCCAGCCGCATGGCCTCCTCGATGAGCGTCTCCACGATCTGCGCCTCGGGCACGGTCTTGATGACCTCGCCGCGGACGAAGATCTGCCCCTTGCCGTTGCCGGAGGCGACGCCGAGGTCGGCCTCGCGGGCCTCACCCGGGCCGTTGACCACGCAGCCCATGACCGCGACCCGCAGCGGCACGGACATGCCCTCAAGGCCCGCGGAGACCTGGTTGGCCAGCGTGTAGACGTCGACCTGGGCGCGGCCGCAGGACGGGCAGGAGACGATCTCCAGCCGGCGCTGGCGCAGGCCGAGCGACTCGAGGATGGCGATGCCGACCCGGACCTCCTCGACCGGCGGGGCCGACAGCGAGACCCGGATCGTGTCGCCGATGCCCTCGGCGAGCAGCGCGCCGAACGCGACCGCCGACTTGATCGTGCCCTGGAACTGCGGGCCGGCCTCGGTCACGCCCAGGTGCAGCGGGTAGTCGCAGCGCTCGGCGAGCAGCCGGTACGCCTGGATCATGACGACCGGGTCGTGGTGCTTCACCGAGATCTTGATGTCGCGGAAGCCGTGCTCCTCGAACAGCGAGCACTCCCACAGCGCCGACTCGGTCAGCGCCTCCGGGGTGGCCTTGCCGTACTTGGCGAGCAGCCGCTTGTCGAGCGAGCCGGCGTTGACGCCGATGCGGATCGGGATGCCGGCGGCCGTGGCCCGCTTGGCGATCTCGCCGACCTTGTCGTCGAACGCCTTGATGTTGCCCGGGTTCACCCGGACGGCGGCGCAGCCGGCGTCGATCGCGGCGAAGACGTACTTGGGCTGGAAGTGGATGTCCGCGATCACCGGGATGGGCGACTTGCGGGCGATCTGCGAGAGCGCGTCCGCGTCGTCCTGGCTCGGCACGGCGACCCGGACGATCTGACAGCCGGCAGCGGTGAGCTGCGCGATCTGCTGCAGCGTCGCGTTGACGTCGGCCGTCAGGGTGGTGCACATCGACTGGACGGAGACAGGGGCGTCCCCGCCGACCAGGACGTTGCCGACCTTGATCTGCCGGCTGACCCGGCGAGAGCCGAGCTGGCGGGCAGGGGTCTGGGGCATGCCCAGGGTTACGGTCACGGTGTCCTCACTGGTGATTCGGTAGCGGAGTGCGTGCCCCGCGCCCGCGCGCCAGTCTGTGGCCACCGGCTGCGGAACCGGGGACCGGGGCAGGCCGGCGCGGCGGTGAGCCACCAAGGGCGGATCGGCGGGTCACTACAGTCGGATCGGGTTGACGATGTCGGCGGACAGGACGAGCAGACTGAACCCGAGCAGCACGACGACCGTCGCGTACGTGGCTGGTAACAGCTTGGCGAAGTCCACCCGCTGAACCGGGCCACGGTAGCCGCGCAGCCGCCGTAGGCCGTGGCGGGCCTGCTCGAAGCCGAGGACGGCGATGTGCCCGCCGTCCAGCGGCAACAACGGCAGCAGGTTGAAGATGCCGACGGCCAGGTTGATCCCGGCGATCAGCAGCAGGAAGTAGCTGACGCGCTCCCGCCACGAGTCGTCGGCCGCGACCACGTCACCGCCGATCCGGGCGGCGCCGACGACGCTGACGAAGCCGTCGGGGTCGCGGTTGTCGCTGAACAGGTTGCCGAGCTCGTCGATCCGGTGGGCCAACGTCTCGTACATCCCGGCGAACCCGTTGCCGATGGCCTCGAACGTGTGTGGGATCGCCTCGATCGGGCCGTAACGGACGAACTCCTCGCCCGGGCGGACGCCGAGCGCGCCGACCCGGTCGTTCCCGGCCCCGCCGGTGGCGCGGTCGCGCAGCACCTCGGCGAGGTTCGGGGTGAGCGTGAGCTGCTCGCCGTCGCGCTCGACGACGATGACCGCCTGGCCAGGGCCGTGGTCGCGGACCAGTTGGGTGAACTGCGCCCAGCTGGTGACCTCGACGCCGTCGAAGCTGATCACTCGGTCGCCCGCGCGCATCCCCGCGGCGGCGGCCGGGCCGGCGCCCGAGCACTCCTCGCCGGACCCCGAGCTGGTGGTGGCCACGCTGGTCGGCACGCAGCTGGTGGCGCCGATCTTGTTGTCGCTGGTCCTGGCCAGGCCGGTGGTGACCAGCACCAGGTAGATCAGCACGATCGCGATGATGAAGTGCACGATCGAGCCGGCCGACATGACAACAAGCCGGGCTCGGGCCGGCTTGTTGTAGAACGCGCGCGGGACGTCCCTCTCGTCGATCTCCTCGAGGGGAGTCATTCCCTCGATCTTGACGAAACCGCCGAGCGGGAGCGCCTTGATGCCGTACTCGGTCTCCCCCCGGCGGCGCGACCACAGGGTCGGGCCGAAGCCGACGAAGAAGCGGGAGGCCTTCATGCCGTAGTGCCGGGCCGTGACGAAGTGGCCCAGCTCGTGCAGGCAGATCGAGATGAGCAGCGCCAGCGCGAAGGCGACGATGCCCAGCGTCATCATCACCTGGTGTTCACCGCGCCCTCGATCAGGCGTGCCGCCTCGGCCCTCGCCTCGCGCTCGGTCTCGAGGACCTCGTCGAGCGACGGCTTCGCGATCACCTGGTGGTTCCCGACCACCTCGGCGACGATGTCGACGATCCGCACGAACGGCAGCCGCCTGGCCAGGAACGCCCCGACAGCCTCCTCGTTCGCCGCGTTGAACACGGCCGGCGCGGTCCCGCCGCGCTTGCCGGACTCACGGGCGAGCGAGACCGCCGGGAACGCCTCGTTGTCCAGCGGGAAGATCGTCAACGTCTGGGCGGTGGTCCAGTCCATCGGCCGCTGCGCGTCGGCGACCCGGTCGGGCCAGCCCAGCGCGAGCGCGATCGGCAACCGCATGTCCGGCGGCGAGACCTGCGCGATCGTGGAGCCGTCGTGGAACTCGACCATCGAGTGCACCAGCGACTGCGGGTGCACCACGACCTCGATGTCGTCGTACGGCACGCCGAAGAACAGGTGCGCCTCGATCAGCTCCAGGCCCTTGTTCATCAGGGTCGCCGAGTTGATCGTGACCAGCGGGCCCATGTCCCAGGTCGGGTGGGCCAGCGCCTGCTCGGGCGTGACCGACAGCAGCTCCTCGCGGCGCCGGCCGCGGAACGGCCCGCCGCTGGCGGTCAGCACGAGCTTGCGCACCTCGTCCCGGCGGCCGCCGCGCAGGCACTGGGCGAGCGCGGAGTGCTCCGAGTCGACCGGGATCAGCCGGTCCGGGTCGCCGCCGAGGGCGTCCAGCACCAGCGGGCCTCCGGCGACCAGGGACTCCTTGTTCGCCAGCGCGACCGTGCGGCCGGCCGCCAGCGCCGACAGCGTCGGGGCCAGCCCGACCGAGCCGGTGATGCCGTTGAGCACGACGTCGCACGGCCAGGCCGCGATCTGCACGGCCGCGTCCGGGCCGGCCAGGATCTTGGGAACGGCGAACTCGCCCCGCCGGTAGCCGCGCCTGTCCGCCTCGGCGTAGAAGGCCAGCTGCAGGTCCTGCGCCGCGGACGCGGCGGCCACCCCGACGACGGCAACGCCCAGGTCGAGCGCCTGCTCGGCGAGCAGATCGACCCGGCTGCCGCCGCCCAGCAGCCCGACCACGCGGAACTTGTCCGGGTTGCGCTTGATGACGTCGATCGCCTGCGTGCCGATCGATCCCGTCGACCCGAGGAGAACGACTTCACGAACGACCGGCGGCTGCGACACGCAACCATTCTCGCAGACCCCCATGCGGGCCGGGCATCGCCTGTTCGGTTGATGACAGTGCGCCCAGGACGCGGCGGGCTCGCCGCCGGCACGTGACCGTGCGAACTGCCCTGGTTGCGGCCCCGTTGACCGGCGCGGCTGACCGACGATACCGGCCAGGCGGTGCCGGCGCAGGCGGTGTGCCGGCCCAGGCGATGCCGGCGCACGCGATGCCGGCGCGAGCGGTGCTGGCGCAGGCGGTGCCGGCCTGGCGGCCTGGCGGCGCCGGTCGGCCCGGCGCTGGCCCGGTTCAGCCGCCAGCGAGCAGCTCGGCCAGGGCCGGGGGCTGGCCGCCGGCGGACGCGCCAGCCACCGCGTGCGCCTGGAAGTACAGCAGGCTGACCACGGTCGCGCTGAACGACTTCGCGGTCGGGCCGAAGCCCTCGCTGTCCGGCGCCTGCGGCCAGGTGTGCCCGCCGCCGGCCGCCGCGAGCACGCCGACGTCCGGCTTGCCCTCGCAGGTCCAGGCGGTGAGCTCGCCCAGGCCCGGCAGCGGCTGGGTGACCGGCGCCGCGTCGCAGCCCGCCGCCTTGGCGTAGCGGTCGAGCCGCTCCAGCACGGGCTGGGCGGTCACCGAGTCGAACGGCGCCGGCCGCGGGGGCCCGCCGCCATCCCATGGCGAGATCGGGTCCTCGGTGCCATGGATCTCGAACAGGTTCGTGGTCGGCGACGGGCAGTCCTGCGGGATGACGCTGCCGGCGACCGACACGATCGCGGCGATCCGGCCGGGCATCGCGCAGCTCGCGGCGACCGCCATGTCCGCGCCGGTGCCGAGCCCGGTGGCGAACACCCGGTCGTCGGCCAGGCAGCCGCGGGTGTGCAGGTCGTTGAGCAGCACGTCGACGAACGCCACGTCGTCCGGGCCGGCCTCGGCCGAGCGGATGAAGTTCCACTGGTTGTTCTCGCCGACCGGGGTCGCGACAACGTAGCCCTTCTTGGTCGCCTCCGCCGCGAGCCCGGTGTAGACCTCCATGTCGGCCGCCGGCATCCCGGCGTTGTGGAAGTTCACGATCAGCGGCAGCGGCCCGGACTGCGGCCCCGTCTCCGGCACGCCGAGCAGGAAGGTCCTGGTGGTCTGGCCGACGGTGACCGTCTGCGTGGAGACGCCGGGTGGCAGCGCGGCGCCGGTGTCGCAGCCACTGCGCCCGGCCGGGACCGGGATGTACGGGGCCGGGGCGTTCGCGGTGGACCCGCCGTCGGGAACCCCGTCGCCGTCCGTGTCGGCGTTGGGGTCATCCGCGGCCGCCGCCGCGGCGGCCAGGCTCGCGCCGGGCGCCTCGTCGGACCGCTTGGTCGGGGCCTGCACGAGGGCGTACCAGAGCAGGAAGCCGATGATGCAGGTGGCGGCGACGATCGGCAGCCACTTCGGGTTGCCGCCGGCCCGCCGCCGCCCGGGCGACGACGCGCCACGGCCCGCCCGGCCGGTGGCGCCGCGGCCGCCGACCCGCCGGGCCGACAGGTCGGCTGCTGGTCTGGCGCCGGCGACGCGCGGAATCCGGTCGCCGGCCCCCGGGTTACCGCCGGTCACGGCCCACACCGCTGGTCGGGTCGGTGGCACCGGCGCCGACGCCCGGGTCGGCGTTGTCGGCGGCGAGCTGGCCGCAGGCGGCGGCGATCTCGCGGCCCCTGGTGTCCCGGACGGTGGTGTTGATCCCGCGCGCCCGCAGCCGGTCGACGAAGGCGCGCGCGTTCCCGGCGGCGCTGGCCCGCCAGCTCGACCCGCGGGTCGGGTTCAGCGGGATCAGGTTGACGTGGGCCAGCTGGCCGGCGAGCAGGCTGGCCAGCAGGTCCGCCCGCTCCGGCTGGTCGTTGACCCCGTCGATGAGGGCGTACTCGATGCTCACCCGCCGGCCGGTGAGCTCGGCGTACTCCCAGGCCGCGGCGAGCACCTCGGCGACCGGCCAGCGGGTGTTGATCGGCACGAGCGTGTCGCGCAGCTCGTCGTCCGGGGCGTGCAGCGAGACCGCGAGCCGGACCGGCAGCCCCTCCCTGGCCAGCCGGCCGATCGCCGGGACCAGCCCGACGGTGGAGACGGTCAGCGCCCGCGCCGACAGGCCCAGCCCGGCCGGCGGCGGGTCGGCCAGCCGGCGCAGCGCCGTGACCACGGCGCGGTAGTTGGCCAGCGGCTCGCCCATCCCCATGAAGACCACGTTCGACAGCCGCCCGTCGCCGCCGGGCAGCTCGCCGCGCCGCAGCACCCGGGCGGCGTCGACGACCTGCTCGACGATCTCGGCGACGGACAGGTTGCGGGTGAGGCCACCCTGGCCGGTGGCGCAGAACGGGCAGGCCATGCCGCAGCCCGCCTGGCTGGAGACGCAGACGGTGGCCCGGTCCGGGTAGCGCATCAGCACCGACTCGATCACCGCGCCGTCCACGGTGCGCCACGCGGTCTTGCGGGTGGCGCCGTTGTCGCAGGTCAGCGTGCGGGCCGGGGTGAGCAGCCTGGGCAGCAGCGCATCGGCCAGCACGTCGCGGGCCGCCGCCGGCAGGTCGGTCATCCCGGCGGTGTCGCCAGGGGCGGCCAGCCGGGCGAAGTAGTGCCGGGACAGCTGGTCGGCGCGGAACGCGGGCTGGCCGAGCTCGGTCGCGGCCGCGCGGCGCTCGTCGCGGGACAGGTCGGCCAGGTGCCGAGGTGGGCGCGGGCGCCGGGACGGCGCGAGCGCCAGCACCGGCCGCCCGGACGGCGGGTCGGCGGGTGCCGTTTCCCATGGCGCCGGGAGCACCGCCGCGGGCGCCGGGGCGGACCGGGCGGCCACGTCCCGCGGCGCGCGCGAGGGGCCCGCGTGGGCGCGCGTGACAGTCATAGCTCCCCCAGTCTGCCAGGCTTGCCCGACCGGCCGGTCGGCGGCGGCTGGCTGAGGCCCCGTCGGGGGCCTGCCCGGGGCCGTGGGTGGCTGGGTCTTATACACATCTCCCAGC
>JADGHD010000177.1 GCA_019689615.1 Frankia sp.
GTGCGCGGGTGGCCGGCCCGGGGGTGGCGGGGTGCTGAGCCGGATCGCGGAGTCGCTGTTCTGGATCGGCCGCTACGTCGAGCGGGCCGAGTGCACCTCCCGGATCCTCGACGTGCACGTCCACCGGGTGCTGGAGGACCCGTGGCTGGACGAGGCGTCGGCCGGCCGGGAGCTGCTCGCCGTGATGGGGATGGGGCCGATCGACGGGCCGGTCGACTCCCGGCGGGTCACCGAACTGCTCGGCTACGACGAGACCAACCCGTCGAGCATCGTCGGCGCGCTCTCGGCCGCCCGGGAGAACGCCCGCGGCGCCCGGGTCGTCGTCTCCAGCGAGGTCTGGGAGTGCCTCAACGCCACCTGGAACGACCTGCAACACACGATGGACCTGGCCCGCCGGCTCGGGCCGCACGTGTTCTTCCGCTATGTCCGGGAGCGTACGGCCATGCTCGCCGGCCTGGTCGACGCGACCCTCGCCCGCGACGACGGCTGGCGGTTCCTGGTGCTCGGGCGCAGCCTGGAGCGGGTCGACATGACCGCCCGGCTGCTGTCGTCGAGCATCAGCGACGACCCGAACTCGCAGAGCTGGGTCAGCCTGCTGCGGTCCTGCGGCGCGCACGAGGCGTACCTGCGGACCTACCGGCGGGCGGTCGACGCCTCCCGGGTGGCCGAGTTCATGCTGCTCGACCGGCTGTTCCCGCGGTCGGTCTACTGGTCGCTGGCGCTGGCCGAGGAGATCCTGGCCGAGCTGGACTCCGACCGCCGCCACGGCCGCACGACCGTGCACGACGCCGGCCGGCGCGCGATCGGCCTGGCCCGCACGGAGCTGGAGTTCCGCGGGGTGGACGACCTCATCGAGGACATGCCGGAGCTGCTGGCGAGCCTGCAGCGGACGTGCTCCGAGGTCAGCGCCGCGGTCACCATCCGCTACTTCGCCCGGGAGGCCCCGCGGGCCTGGGCGAGCGAGGTCCCGGCCTGACCGGGTGGCGGCGCCGGCCGGCGCGGCGGCCGCGCGCGGCCGGGGGCGAAGGGGTGACGACTGGAGGGTGGACGCAGGTGGTTGACCGGTGAGCTGGGAACTTCGCATCGAGCACGCGACCGGCTACCGGTACGCGGAGCCCGTGGTGTCGTCGTACAACGAGGCGCGGATCATCCCGCAGACCGGCAGCAGGCAGCTGACGCTGGAGGCGGTGGTGCGCACCGAGCCGGCGGCGGCCACCTACCGGTACTGGGACTACTGGGGCACCCAGGTCACCGCGTTCGACATCCACACCCCCCACCTGGAGCTGGTGGTCACCGGCCGGTCGGTGGTGCGCACCGCGCCGGCCCCCGCGGTGCCGGCCGACCAGCCGAGCTGGGACGCCCTGCGCGACGACGACCTCGTCGACCAGTTCATCGAGTTCCTGCGCCCCGCCCGCTACACCCCGGACCACGAGGAGCTGGCGGCGGCCGGGCGGGTGCTCGCGGCGGCGCACAGCCCGGCCGAGTTCATCCTCGCGGTCGGCGACTGGGTCCGCGAGCGGCTGACCTACCGGCCCGGCACCACCGGCGTGCACACCTCCGCCGTCGAGGCCTGGGAGCAGGGGGAGGGCGTCTGCCAGGACTTCGCGCACCTGGCGCTGGTCCTGATGCGCGCGGCCGGCCTGCCGGCCCGCTACGTCTCCGGCTACCTGCACCCGGTCGCCGAGGCCGAGCCGGGGGAGACCGTGGCCGGCCAGAGCCACGCCTGGGTGGAGGGCTGGCTCGGTGACTGGTGGGGCTTCGACCCGACGAACGCCGTCCCGGCCGGCGAGCGGCACGTCGTCGTCGCCCGCGGCCGGGACTACGACGACGTCCCGCCGATGCGGGGCGTGTACTCCGGCGGCGCATCCAGTTCACTCGGGGTCACGGTCTCGGTCACCCGGCTCGGTTAGCGGGGGGTGCTGCCCGACGCCGCCCGGCGGCGCTGGCGGGGCGGCGCCGCCCCGGGCGCGCTGCCCGGCGGCACCGCACGCGGCCGCTGCGTCCTGCGCTGTGCGGCACGGGACGGCCGCGCCAGCGGGCGAGGATCCTCCGGGCACGTACCCTGGACCTCGTGACCTTTGACGCCTCGTGACCGCCGGGCGCGGGGCGCGTGCGCTCATGGCGCCCCTGCCGCCGTCCAGACGTCCGAGAGGCCAGAGCTTCCGCATGATCATCGCTACCGACCTCGAGCTGCGGGCTGGTGCCCGCACGCTGGTGGAGCCGGTGTCGTTCCGGGTCCAGCCGGGCGACCGGATCGGGCTCGTCGGGCGCAACGGCGCCGGGAAGACCACCCTGTTGCGGACGCTGGCGCGGGAGACGCTGCCGTTCGCCGGCGGGGTCGAGATCCGCGGGGACGTCGGCTACCTCCCGCAGGACCCGCGCAGCGGCGACCTCGACGTGTCCGCCCGCGACCGGGTGCTGTCCGCCCGCGGCCTGGACGAGCTCCTGCGCGAGATGGACAAGCTGCAGGCCGAGATGGCCGAGCTGGTCGACGAGCGGGCCCGCGACCGCGCGGTCCGCCGCTACGGCCAGCTCGAGGAGCGGTTCGGCGTGCTCGGCGGCTACGCGGCCGAGGCGGAGGCGGCGCGGATCTGCTCCTCGCTCGGGCTGCCCGACCGGGTGCTCTCCCAGCCGATCGGGACGCTGTCCGGTGGCCAGCGCCGCCGGGTCGAGCTGGCCAGGATCCTGTTCGGCGGCGCCGGGAACGACAACGCCACGCTGCTGCTCGACGAGCCGACCAACCACCTCGACGCCGACTCGATCGTGTGGCTGCGCGACTTCCTGCGGGCGCACAACGGCGGGCTGATCGTGATCAGCCACGACGTCGACCTGCTGGACCGGTCGGTGAACAAGGTCTTCCACCTCGACGCCAACCGGGCCGCGCTCGACATCTACAACGTCGGCTGGAAGACCTACCTCGCCCAGCGGGAGCAGGACGAGCGGCGCCGCCGCAGGGAGCGGGCCAACGCCGAGAAGAAGATCGAGGCCATGCGGGCGCAGGCGGACAAGATGCGCGCCAAGGCCACGAAGGCCCGGGCCGCGCACCAGCTGGACCGCCGGGCCGAGCGGCTGGCCGCCGGCCTCGCCGACGTGCGGGTCGCCGACAAGGTCGCCAAGCTGCGCTTCCCGACCCCGGCGCCGTGCGGGCGCACCCCGCTGACCGCGACCGGGCTGTCGAAGTCGTACGGCTCGCTCGAGGTGTTCACCGGCGTCGACCTCGCGATCGACCGGGGCGCCCGGGTGGTCGTGCTCGGCCTCAACGGCGCCGGCAAGACGACTTTGCTGCGGCTGCTCGCCGGGGTGGAGACGCCGGACACCGGCACGGTGAACCCCGGCCACGGCCTGCGGCTCGGCTACTACGCCCAGGAGCACGAGACCCTCGACCACGACCGGTCGGTGCTGGAGAACATGCGGGCCGCCGCGCCCGAGGCGGCAGACGCCGAGCTCCGCCGGATCCTTGGCGCGTTCCTGTTCAGCGGCGACACCGTCAACCAGCCGGCGGGCACGCTGTCCGGCGGCGAGAAGACCAGGCTCGCGCTGGCCGCGCTGGTCTGCTCGTCGGCCAACGTGCTGCTGCTCGACGAGCCGACGAACAACCTCGACCCGGCGTCGCGCGCCGAGATCCTCGCCGCGCTGGCCACCTACAAGGGCGCGGTCGTGCTGGTCACCCACGACCCGGGCGCCGTCGAGGCGCTGCGCCCGGACAAGGTGCTCATGCTGCCGGACGGGGTCGAGGACACCTGGTCCGATGAGCTCGCCGACCTCGTCGCCCTGGCCTGAGCGCCGGCGGCGGGCAGGTCACGCGCCGGCGGCTGGCCGCTGGCGCGGGCGGTGCCGGCCACCCGCCGGTGCCCGGTCCGGCTCGGGTTGGCAGACTTGCGCGCGGGCTGGCCGCCACCCGGGCGGCGAACGGATGGAGGTGCCCTCCCGGTGAGTGCAGGCGGCGGGACGAAGGCCGTTCTCGCGGCGTTGGCCGCGAACCTCGGTATTGCGCTGGCGAAGTTCGTCGCGTTCCTGATCACCCGCTCGTCGTCGATGCTGGCGGAGTCGATCCACTCGGTCGCGGACTCGAGCAACCAGGCGCTGTTGCTCCTCGGCCAGCGTCAGGCGGCCCGGCCGGCCGACGACGAGCACCCGTTCGGGTACGGCCGCTCCCGCTACATCGCCGGGTTCCTGGTCGGCATCGTGCTGTTCAGCGTCGGTGGGCTGTTCTCGATCTACGAGGGCATCGAGAAGCTGCGCCACCCGCACGACCTGGAGAGCGGGCTGGTCGCCATCGTGGTGCTCGTCATCGCGATCGGGCTGGAGACGTTCTCGTTCCGGACCGCGATCGTCGAGTCCCGCCACCTGAAGGGCGACCAGTCGTGGGTCCGGTTCATCCGCGACGCCAGGGCGCCCGAGCTGCCGGTCGTGCTGCTGGAGGACCTCGCCGCGCTGGTCGGTCTGATCTTCGCCCTGCTCGGCGTCGGGCTGGCCCTGCTCACCGACGACCCGATCTGGGACGGCGCCGGCACCCTCGCCATCGGCGTCCTGCTGCTGCTGGTCGCGATCGTGGTGGCGATCGAGACCTACGGGATGCTGGTCGGCGAGGCCGCGGCGCCGGCCCAGGTCGCCGCGATCCGCCAGGCCCTGGCCGGCGCGCCCGCGGTCGTGGAGGTGATCCACATGCGCACCCTGCACCTCGGGCCGGACGAGCTGCTGGTCGCCGCGAAGATCGGGCTGGACGCCGGGATGACGGCAGCCCAGGTCGCCGCCGCGATCGACGAGGCGGAGGCCAGGGTCCGGGCGGCGGTGCCCACCACCTGCCGGATCTACCTGGAGCCGGACATCCCGCGCGCCGCCGTCGCCGCCGAGCCGCCGGCCGCCGCGGACGCCACGCCGGGCGCCACCCCGGATCCCGCGCACTGAGCCGGGCCCGGCCGCCCGCCGGCCTCCCGGGCCGCGCCTCGCGACCGCGTCGCCGGATGTCGCCGGCTGCCCGGCCGCCCGGGTCAGGGAGCCGGCCGGCGGCGGTCAGCGGGCGAGCAGGGCGTTGACGGCGACGGCGAGGACGGCGCCGGTGGCGACCAGCAGGTAGGGGATCTGCCCTGCCTGGCTGGTGTCGCCGGGCAGCGCCGGGCGGGGGCGCGGGGCCAGCGCGGGCACCAGCAGCCAGGGGAACAGCGCCAGCCAGCTCGACTGGACGGCGCCGTCGGCGAGCGAGACCAACAGGCTGAACAGCGCGGCGGCGCCGGTGCCGACCAGGAACGGCCACCCGGGGGTCATCGATACCCGGTGCGCGGCGCGGGCCAGCGCCGGGCCGGCGCAGACCAGCGCGACCAGCAGGTCCGGCACCACCCAGGCCAGCGCGTCCCGGTCGAACAGGTCGCCACCCGCCCGTGACAGCCCGTCCGGCCAGGAGTAGCCGGCGAGCTCCATGGCGAACATGCCGGCCAGCGCGCCAGCCCCGGTGATCACGTTGAGCAGCGGGCGGCGGCGGACGAAGTACGCGGCGGCGACCGCCACGCCCAGCCACACCGCCGGGTAGCTGAACAGGCCGGCCACCGCCAGCAGCAGGCCGCTGGCGAACGCCCACCAGCCGCGCCGGCCCGGCTCGCAGCCCACCACACCGACCGCCACCGCCGCGGCCGCCACCGCCGCGGTCAGCGCGTGCGGGCTGGCCGCCGCGAACGGGCCCCACGGCGCCAGCGCGAGCACCGGCAACAGGCGGCGGGCGGCCGGGGCATGGCACAGCGACCGCACGGCCAGCGTGACCAGCGGGACGACGAAGGCGCCCAGCGCGGTCAGCGCCACCCCCACCGCCACGCCGCCGCGCACGCCGACCTGGCCCAGCGCCCAGACCACCAGCGCCGGCCCCGGCGGCTGGGCGGACGCCGCGCCGAGGATGTCGCCCGGGGTGGACCGGCCCGCGGCGAGCAACCCGGCTGGCGCGGCCAGCCCGCCGGGCCCCGCGGCGCCGAGTGCCAGCCACCAGCCGAGTGTGGCCAGGTAGGCGGCGGCCAGCAACAGCGGGAACGGCGGGGCCGGCCGCCCGGCCCAGCGCCGGCTCGCCAGCCCCACCAGGCCCAGGACCGCCGCCGCGGCGGCCGGGGCCACCAGCGTCACCGGGGCCAGGCGCGGCGGCCAGCGCAGCCCCAGCACGCCGCTCGCCAGCGACCCGTCCGGCCCGGTCAGGCCGGCTCCGGGCGGCGTGCCGTCCCAGGCTCCCAGCAGGCCCGTCAGCAGCGCCAACACGGCCACCGCCGCGGCCCACAGCAGCGCCTCACCCGGTTGGGTGTGCGCGAACGCGCCGGCCCGGCTGGCGGCGGCCCCGGCCGGCTGCCCGGCGGTGCCCGACCCGGCGCTCGGCGGGACCGGCGCCGCCGCCGCGACGCTCACCAGGGGCTCCGGGCCCCGGCCGCCGGGCTCGCCAGGAGCTGGGATCACACCAGAACGGTAACCAGCGGCCGGTCGATCCGCCCCGGTTGACGGGTGCGCCCCGGTCCTTCCCGTCCGGCAGCCATGGCGCCGGGCCGACGGGCCGGCCGGGGCGCGTCCGACGGGTCCACGGCTGCCCGGATCGAGGCGGATCCGTGGGAGGCACGCCCACGGCGCCCGCTTGGCCGTGGCTGGCGCCGCCATGGTCGCCGCGGCCGGGCCGGTGGCGCGGCCTGCTGGCGCGGGTGGCTGGCGCGATCTGGCCGCTCCCGCCCCGTTCGTCGGTCGTGTGCGGTCCGGGGATATCCCCGTCGGCGTCCGGCTGATGCCCCGTTGTCGCCGACCCGGCCGGCCGGGTGGGGCGCGTGCCGGGCCGCGTGGGCGTTCCCGGGGCGAACCGGCCGGGTGGATGACCATGTTCGCGACGCGCCGAAGCCGCTGTTAGGAACGGCAGCGGCGATTGGGGAGACTGGCCACGTGGCGTTCGATCAGACCGGCCGACAGCGACCGACGGGGCGGGATTCGGCGCCCGGCGCCGGCCGTCGACGCCGGGCGGCCTGGGCCGTGCCCGGCCGCGCGGAGGTCCCGCGCCGCCTCGCCGGGGCACCCAGGCGGGAGCTTGCCGGAGGAGAACGTCGAGCTAGCGGGGCGCTACCGGGCCACTGATCGCGTGTTGTGGATCACATGCGCTTCGAGTGGCGCGATTCCCGAAGCTGGGTGAAGATCGGTTCGCAGATCATCGAACACGGAGGGGGCCACGTTGGCCGAGCTTAGGAAAGGAACCCGGATCACCGGCGCGGAGCGTGACAAGCTTGCTGCCGAACTTCGGAAGAAGTACGAGGCCGGGCAGAGCATCCGTCTTCTTGCCGAGTCGTCGGGCCGGTCGTACGGGTTCGTGCACCGGATCCTCTCGGAGTCGGGCACGACCCTGCGCGGCCGTGGCGGCGCGACTCGGGGCACCAAGAAGAAGAGCGCCTGATCATGTCCGCGCCGGCCGCCGTCGGGACGGCGGCGGCCGGTCTGGGGCTGACCGTCGCCGAAGCCATCGCGACGGTGTCGCTTCCCACGGACAAAGCCATGGCCGGCCATGACCCGGCCGGCCATCGCAGCACCATCGTCCCGAGACTTCTGGGGGAGTTCGCGGCGGTAGGCCGCGCGCTGACCGGTGCCGTCCGGATCCTGGTGATCCGGGGCGACACCTGGGCACTCCCCACGCCGGTCCCGCTGCCAGCCGAGCAGACGGCGGTCACGGCGACTACCTCGCCAGACGTGGGCGGCGCGGGCGAGGCGGGCGCCTGGCTGGCGCCGGCACCGCCGGCACACGACGGCCCGCCCGATCCCACCGGTCCGCAGGACCCGGCCGAGGCCGTCGAGCGGCAGCT
Source organism: Frankia sp. (assembly GCA_019689615.1). Taxonomy (GTDB): domain Bacteria; phylum Actinomycetota; class Actinomycetes; order Frankiales; family Frankiaceae; genus Pseudofrankia. The sequence continues at coordinate 7,800 of JADGHD010000177.1, forward strand.
CGCCCAGTGGCAGGCCGCTATCAGCTGGCTGTCCGCCCGCGCGGACCTGGTCACCATCGCCGCCGTCCGCGGGCCGGCCAGCGGCCTTGGCCTCGCCCTCGCGCTGGCCTGTGACCTGCGGGTGCTCAGCGAGGACGCGTCGTACGAGCTGCCACAGGCCCGCACGGGGCTGGTCCCCGCGCTCGGGGTGACGGGCGCGCTGGCCGGGCTGCTGGGCTACCCGAGGGCCCTGGACCTCTGCCTCACCGGCCGCGCGCTGACGGCGGCCGAGGCGCTCGCCGTCGGCGCCGCCGACCGCGTCGTCCCGGCGGCCAGCCTCGACCAGGCCGTCGCCGACCTGACCAGCGCGCTGCTCGCGGTGCCCCGGCAGGCCGCGGCCGAGACGAAGGCGCTGCTGCGCGGCGCCCGCGACCGCCGCCCGGCCGACCAGCTCGCGGCGGAGCGGGCCGCGCTGGCCCGCTGCCTCGCGGCCGACCCGGCGGGCTGACCTCGGGCGCGGCCACCGGCCGTCCGGGCGTCGGTCCGCGTGGCCGAGGACCCGGGGACGCGCCCTGGCCCGTTCCCGACGCCTGGGCCGTCCCGCGCGTCCGCCATTGGCGTAACGAGCCGGGGCTGGCCAGGCCGAGCGGCCACGCCGCCTGCCTGCCTGGCTTTCTTCGCTGCCTGGCCACACCCGCGGGACCCGAAGTGGCCCGATGCGGTGACGCTGCTGCGCCGCGTGTCCGCCACGGGCGTAACCAGCCCGGCCGGCCAACCGGAATGCTGTGCTCCGGGTGGTCCTTCTAGCCGGGGAGACCGCCGTCCTTCCGCCGCGCTCCGTCCGCCGCACCTGAGCCGGGGCCGGGCGCCGGCCCCCGGCGGTGTCTTATAAACATCTGACGCTGGCGGCGAGATGCAGTGTGTAT
>JADGHD010000178.1 GCA_019689615.1 Frankia sp.
CGCGGTACCTGTCGGGCGCGCCGCCCGCGCATCTGGCACGGGCGACAGTCGCTGCGCTACCGGCCGTTGCGGCGCAGGGTGGCGACCGCGCGGACGGTGGCATAGCCCCGCCACTCCAGGGCGGCCGCGGCGGAGTAGCTCGCGAAGTCCACCGGCCATCCGCCGTCCGGCAGCTGGGCGCGTTCGAGCCGGTCCAGGTCGGCCGAGACGGCTCGCGGGTCGAGCAGGTCACGGATCGGGCTGCCGGGCTCTGGCGCGTAGTCGAGCAGGTGGACCTTCTCGCCCTCGGACCCGCCGGCGACCGGGAGCGCGCCGTCGGCCGGAATGAACCAGGCGAGGTGGGCGAGCAGTTCGCGGGCCGGCGGCTGGCTGTCCGCGGCGGCGTCGAGGAACCGCAGGGCGAAGGACAGGACGTAGGCGAAGGGCGGCTCCTCGATCCGGCTGATCGCGTCGAAGCAGTACCGGGTGGCCCGCGCCAGCCAGGGGTGCTCCCGGACGGCCTTGTCCCAGCGCGCGACCCGGTACGCCTGGGCGGCCACCGCGGCGGTGATCTGCAGGGACGACTCCGTCGGGTCCGCGCCGGCCCAGAACGGCGCGCAGGCCGCTGGGTCGCCGACCGGGAGCGCGAACGGCAGGCCGCCGTCGGCGAGGGTGATCGAGTCCAGCCAGCCGAGCAGGGTGTGGGCGTGGTGCGAGGTCACCGGGCAGGCGTCGGCGGTCGCCTCCAGGGCGTGCAGGGCGGCGGCTGGCTGGCTCTCGGGCGAACGCAGGTCCGGCTCGAGCCCCCACCCGTAGCCACCGTCGGCGTTCCGGTAGGCGTCGAGCCCGCGCACGATGGCGTGGCGAGCGGCGGTTCCGTCGTCGCACAGCGCCTCGAAACGACGACGGTCGAGGACCCTCCCATGGGCGGCGAGGAACGCCCGCGCGCGGCCGATGTCGATGCTCACACCGGCCAGCCTGACACGACGCCGCGCCCCGGCCGTTGGCCGCCCCGGGGCCAGCAACGGCGCGTCGCGGCCGGCGCGGCCAGCGCGGGCGAGCGGCGCGGAAACCGGGTCGGTGTCGGTCAGTGGCGACGGTCGCGGCGGTAGTAGAAGCCGCCGGGCAGGTTGATCCGGGACAGGCCGGGCCGGCGACGGTGCCTGGACCAGACCTGCCAGGAAACGCGTCCCAGCCGCAGCGTCACCGAGGAGACGCCGTTCTCGGTCACGTGGACGTGGAACGGGCCGAAGTGGGACCGACGGGAGTAGTGCAGGCTCATGCCAGCCTCCGAAGCGAACGGGTCGTGCCCACGGGCGCACCGCGTGTCACGGTTTCCCGATTCTCCCCGACCTGACCTGGTCCAAGGCCGACTTGTCGTCACCTGGGCAGGTCGACCGGCCCGGTGAGGCTGGCCCGGTGGCGGCGGTACCGCGAGCCGGCCGCGCCGGGACCCGCGGCCGCCGTCCTCCCCGCCCGCGCCCGCACCTGGTGGTACGACCAGGGGTGGTGAGCTGACGATGACGGTGCGTGACGGCGGGCGAGCGCGCGGCGTGGCGGCGACGCTGGGGGCGCTGACGCTGGTGGCCTGGCCCGCGCTGGCCGGCTGCGGCGGCCCCGCCGGTACCGACGGCGCCGGCCCGGTCCGGCTGACCTGGTACGTCTACAGCGAGCCGTCCGGCTCGTTCGCCCGGGCCGCCGCCGCCTGCTCGGCCGCGTCCGACGGCCGGTACACGATCAAGGTGAGCTGGCTGCCGACCGACTCGGACGGGCAGCGCCAGCAGCTGGTCCGCCGGCTGGCCGCCGATGACTCGTCGCTGGACATCCTCGCCCTGGACGTGACCTGGACCCCGGAGCTCGCCGAGGCCGGCTGGATCGTCCCGTTCGCCCCGGCCGACGCCCGGCGGCTCACCGAGGGGATGCTGCCGGTCACCGTCACCACCGGCACCTGGGACGGCCGGCTCTACGCGGTGCCGCTGAGCACCAACGTCCAGCTGCTCTGGTACCGCACCGACCTGGTGGAGCAGCCGCCGCAGACCTGGGACGAGATGATCGCCGCCGCCCGGCGGCTGGCCGAGCAGGGCAGGCCGCATTACGTCGAGGTCCAGGGCGCCCAGTACGAGGGCTACACGGTGCTGTTCACCTCGCTGGTCGCCTCGGCCGGCGGCCAGGTGCTGACGGACGACGGCACCGCGGTGGTGCTCGGCGAGCCGGCCGAGCGGGCCGTCGCGGCGATCCGGGCGCTGGCCGACTCGCCGGCCGCCGACCCGTCCTGGTCGACCCAGCGGGAGAACGACAACCGGCTGGCGTTCGAGGCCGGGACGGCCGCCTTCCAGCTGAACTACCCGTTCGTCTACCCGTCGGCCTGGCAGAACGACCCGGAGCTGGCCAGGCGGATCGGCTGGGCGCAGTGGCCGACGCTGATCCCCGGCCGACACTCGCGGACCACCATCGGCGGCTTCAACCTGGCGATCGGCGCCCACAGCCGGCACAGGACAGAGGCGGCCGCGGCGATCGAGTGCCTGACCAGCCGGGAGAACCAGATCCGGACCGCCATCGACGGCGGGCTCCCGCCGACGATCGAGGACCTCTACACCGACCAGGAGCTCATCGACGGCGGCTACCCGTTCGCCGCGGCGATCCACGAGGCGCTGCGGCACGCCACCGTCCGCCCGCGGACCCCCGCCTACCAGAGCGTCTCCCTGCAGATCGCGCACACGCTGTCGCCGCCGTCGTCGGCGAGCCCCGGCAGGCTCCGCGAGCTGCGCAAGACGATCTCCGACGCGCTGCAGTCGAAGGGCCTGGTGCCGTGACCACGGGCAGGCGAGCGGCGCCGCTGTCGGCGCCGGTGCGGGCGCAGCGGCGGCTCGCCTGGGCGCTGTGCGCTCCGGCGGCTGTGGTGATCCTGGCCGTCACCGCCTATCCCGTCGCCTACGCGGTCTACCTGTCGCTGCAGCGCTATGACCTGCGTTTCCCGAACGACTCACGGTTCGTGGGGCTGGCGAACTACACCACCGTGCTCACCTCGCCGCTGTGGTGGGAGGCGCTCGCGGTCACGGCGGTCATCACGGTGGTCTCGGTGGCGATCGAGCTCGTCGTGGGGCTCGCGGTGGCGCTGGTGATGCACCGGGCGATCGTCGGCCGCGGGCTGGTCCGCGCCGTGGTCCTCATCCCGTACGGGATCGTGACGGTGGTCGCCGCGTTCGGCTGGCGTTACGCGTGGACGCCGGGCACCGGCTACCTGTCCCGGCTGTTCGGCGACGCCACCCCGCTGGCCTCCCAGGTGTGGGGCATCGTCGTGATCATCAGCGCCGAGGTGTGGAAGACGACGCCGTTCATGGCGCTGCTGCTGCTCGCCGGGCTGGCGCTGGTCCCGGACGAGCTGCTGCGGGCGGCGAAGGTCGACGGGGCGAACGCCTGGCAGCGGCTGACCCGGGTGACCCTGCCGCTGATGCGGCCGGCGATCCTGGTGGCGCTGCTGTTCCGGACGCTGGACGCGTTCCGGATCTTCGACAACATCTACGTGCTGACCGCGGGCGCGTACGACACCCGCTCGGTGTCGATCCTTGGCTACGACAACCTGTTCACGGCGCTGAACCTCGGCGTCGGCTCGTCCCTGTCGGTGCTGATCTTCCTCGTGGTCGCGCTGATCGCGGTCATCTTCGTCAAGGGGTTCGGCACCGCGGCGCCCGGCGGAAAGACCGGCCGCTGATGGCCGCCGCCACGGCCACCCGCACCGCGGGCCGCGCCGCCAGCGCCCAGCCCAGGCGTCGGCGGCGCTCCGCCGCGCCCGCCCGGGTCCTGCTCGGCTGGTCCGCCGCGAACCTCGTGATCGTCGGGGTGGCGCTGGTGCCGCTGCTGTGGCTGGTGTCGCTGTCGTTCAAGACGCCGGCCAGCATCACCGACGGGAGCTTCATCCCGAACGAGTGGACGCTGGAGAACTACCGGGGGATCTTCCGGCAGTCGCTGTTCACCCGGGCCCTGCTGAACAGTCTCGGGATCGCGCTCATCTCGACGGCGCTCGCCGTGGCGCTCGGCTCGATGGCCGCCTACGCGATCGCCCGGCTCGAGTTCCCGGGGAAGCGGCTCCTCGTCGGCATGGCCCTACTGATCGCGATGTTCCCGCAGATCTCGCTGATCAGCCCGCTGTTCAACCTGTGGCGGATACTGAGGATCTTCGACACGTGGGTCGGGCTGATCATCCCCTACCTCACGTTCTCGCTGCCGCTGGCGATCTACACGCTGTCGGCGTTCTTCCGGGAGATCCCCTGGGACCTGGAGAAGGCCGCGCAGGTCGACGGCGCCACCCCGGCCCAGGCGTTCCTCCGGGTGATCGCCCCGCTGGCGGCGCCGGGCATGGTGACGACCGCGATCCTGGTGTTCATCTTCTGCTGGAACGACTTCCTGTTCGCCATCTCGCTGACGTCGACCGAGCGTTCCCGCACCGTTCCGGCCGCCATCGCGTTCTTCACCGGCGCGTCGCAGTTCGCCCAGCCGATCGGCTCGATCGCGGCCGCCGCGGTCGTCATCACGGTGCCGGTCCTGGTCTTCGTGCTGCTGTTCCAGCGCCGGATCGTGGCCGGGCTGACCTCCGGCGCGGTCAAGGGGTAGCCGGCCATGGCGGACATCGTCCTCGACCACATCACCAAGCGGTTCCCGGACGGCCGGGTAGCGGTGGACGACCTGAGCCTGGCCATCGCCGACGGCGAGTTCGTCATCCTGGTCGGCCCGTCGGGGTGCGGGAAGTCGACCACCCTGAACATGATCGCCGGCCTGGAGGACATCACCGCCGGCGAGCTGCGGATCGCCGGGAAGGTGGTCAACCACCTGGCGCCGAAGGACCGCGACATCGCCATGGTGTTCCAGAGCTACGCGCTCTACCCCCACCTGACCGTGCGCAGGAACATGGCCTTCCCGCTGACGCTGGCGAAACGGCCGAAGGAGGAGATCAACCGCAGGGTCGAGGAGGCCGCCCGGCTGCTCGGCCTGACCGAGCACCTCGACCGCAGGCCGGCCCAGCTCTCCGGCGGCCAGCGGCAGCGGGTCGCGATGGGCCGGGCGATCGTCCGCTCCCCCAGGGCCTTCCTGATGGACGAGCCGCTGTCCAACCTGGACGCCAAGCTGCGCGCGCAGATGCGCACCGAGGTCTCCCGCCTGCAGCGGCGGCTGCGGACCACGACGGTGTACGTCACCCACGACCAGACCGAGGCGATGACCCTCGGCGACCGGGTCGCGGTGCTGCGGTCCGGGCGGATCGAGCAGGTCGGCACGCCGGCCGAGCTCTACTCCCGCCCGGTGAGCGTGTTCGTCGCCGGCTTCATCGGCTCACCCGCGATGAACTTCCTGCCCGCCACGCTGGAGCACGGCGAGCTGCGCACCCCGTTCGGCCCGATCGCCCCGGACGATCGGCTGCGGCGGCTGCTGCACCGCTGGGACGGCGCCGCGGTGGGCCGCCGGTCGCTGGTCGTCGGGATCCGCCCGGAGCACTTCGAGGACGCGACGCTGCCGACCGTGCGCGACCGGCCGGGCCCACGGTTCACGATCACGGTGGACGTGCTGGAGCCGCTCGGCTCCGACACCTACGCGTACTTCACGCTGAAGGACGACCGGGCCCCGGCCGCCGGCCTCGCGGAGCTCGCACCCGGCGAGGCAGGCCTGTCCGGCCCGGCCGGGCAGGTTGTGGCCCGCCTGGACCCGACCAGCCGGCTACGGGAGGGCGAGCGGGCCGAGATCTGGCTGGACACCAGCCACCTGCACCTGTTCGACCCGAGCACCGGCCGCAGCCTTGACGCCGGCCCGGGCTGAGCGCCGAGGTCCGGCAACATCGATGGTCGGGGACTGCTCGCCTGCTCGCCGCAGGCCCGCCAGATCGGTCCTAGGGCCGCTGGCCGGTTGTGACGTCGTCGCCCGCGGGTGCGGCCTCGGCTGGCCCGTCCGGCCGGGCAGGGGCGGGGGTGGCGCGGGTGAGCGTGAACTGGCGCAGCGCCAGCGCGGCGGCCGGTGGGAACAGGACCAGCACCGGCAGCAGGTAGCGGTAGTCGAAGCAGACGGTGGCCGACGGGACGGCGAGCACGGCGAGGCCGAGGGCGACCAGCAGCGCGCAGTCGGCGCCGAGCCGGCCCCGCTCCCCCCGGCGGGGCCGTGCCCTGCGGCCACGGTCGGCCCGGTGGTCGTCGGCGAGGAGGCGGGCGGCGAGCGGGCTGCGGATCCGGGTGGGCCGGCGCCGCGCGCCCAGCCGCAGCCGCCGCCGGTCGACCGGTGGCGCCCCCGCGCCCGCCCCGGCCGACGGGTCAGGGCCCGCCGGCTGCCCGCCGCGGGCGCGGGGCAGGGCGAGCAGGGTGGCGGCCAGGCCCAGCACGACGAGCACGGCCAGCAGCGGGCCCGGGGTGTAGCCGAACCGCTGGTAGCCGCGGAGCATGCCGGCGAGCGGCTCCCGCACCTGGCGCGCCGGGTGGCCCTCCTCGAAGTCCAGCAACGGCTCGCTGACGTGCCAGTACTGGGGCGGGGGTGGGTCGGTGTCCGGGAAGCGCCAGCTCCCGTCCGGCCAGTCGCGGTAGCCGGTGTGCCGGCCGGGCGCGAAGTAGTGGCCGATCTCGGCGGCGACCATCCGCGCGTAGTCACCCGGCTGGGCCAGGATCACCTTGCGGGCGAACGACGACAGCACGGCGTCCCTGTGCTCGTCGGTGCCGGTGAGCCGGAAGCGAGGGCTGGTCTCGTCCCAGACGTAGTAGTTCGGGCCGGGGCGGTCCCGCGGCAGGTGCTGCGAGCACAGGATGCGCTCCTCGGCGGTCAGGTCGAGCAGCTCGCAGCGGGCGATCGGCGCGACCCGGCCGTACAGCCAGCCGGCGTCGCCGGCGGTCAGCGCGTACCGGCCGTGGTAGTCGTGGAACCAGCTGGCGTAGCCGACCAGCGGGGCGGCCAGCAGCGCGGCGAACGCGCCGACGCTGGCCAGGCCGAACCGGCGCACCACCAGGTAGCCGAACACGAGGACGGCGAGCACCACGCCGAGCGTGCGCACCAGCGCGGCGGCGCCGAGCAGCAGGCCGGCCAGCGCGCACGCCCACACCGGTGGGCGCGGCGACCACAGCAGGGCCACCAGCGCCGCCACCAGCAGCACCAGGAACAGCGTCTCGGCCATCACGAAGTGCTCGAGCACGATCTGGTACGCGTCGAGCAGCACCGGGGCGGCGGCGAGCGCGGCGGCCACCGGGTGGACCTGCCGGTGCACCAGCAGTGCGTAGAGCGCGACGCCGAGCAGCAGGCCCAGGCCGTGCTGGGTGACCGGGACGGCCAGCAGCGTTCCGGTCTCGGACAGCAGCCGCAGCAGCAGCGGGTAGCCGGCGGGGCGGACCGGGTCGGGCACGCCGAGCCGGGACAGCGTCAGGTACGCGTACGAGTCGCCGGAGAACTCGAACACCGGCCGGTAGGCGTACAGCGCCGCCAGGCGCAGCGCCGCGCCCACGGCGAGGACCACAAGGAACACGGCGTGCCGGCCCGCCCAGGCCGGCAGGCGCCGCCCGGCCGCCGCCCGTGGCTCGACAGTGCCGGACTGCTCGGCCTCGGGGCCGCCCGGGCCAGGCGCGGCCGCGGCCCCCGCGGGGCCGGCGGGCAGCGCGCGCACGCTCCCGGACTCGTCCTGCACCGTCGATCCCCCTGCCAGGGCAGCCCGTCGCCGGCCGCTGGGTGGCCGGGCTGCTGGCCCGGCCCGTGCGGCGGCGGTGCCCGGACGATGACCCGGGGCACCGGGGCCATTCTTTCCCGTGGCCGGGCGGCCGCCGGAGCCGGGCCCGCGCCCGCCCGGATCCGGAAACCGATGTGGAAATGCCACTGGATTGCGCCGCGGAAGATGACCGGACGACGCCGGCACACCGGGCCGGCAAGAGCGGACAGCACACGGACGATCGAGGTCGTGCCGGTGTCGCCAACGCGACCGGCCGACAGTGACCCATCGCACACACCCGGCGCACGGGTTGTCCGGATTGACCGACTCGTCCTGCGGCGAGCGCTCAACGGTTGACTACACCGCGTAACCAACGTCGCCAGTCTGACACCGCGGAGCGGGTTGCCAGCCTGTCATCACGTCCGCATTTGCCCGCGTTCGCGGCGCGCCAAGGAAACACACCGGAGGCGTCGGAGGCAGGTCGTTGTGACTGGCGTTACGGGTAGGCGTAACGTCTGGTGCCTGTGCAGGACGTTCGTTTCTCCGACCGGCCGGCGCGGGTGGACGCCGACCGGGCCGCCGGAGCCGATGACCCCGCCTCCGCCCGTCGTCCCCTCGCCGCCGGCCACGACGGCGCCGGCCCCGCGCCGGTGAGCCAGGCCACCACGCCCGCTGGTCCCGCGCCGGCCGCCGGCCGCCGCTGCCAGCACACCCCTGTCTGCCCCGAGGCCGACGCGCCAGACCGGGATGCCGCCCGGGTCGTGCGGACGCACCCCGACCAGGGGTGGAGCCTGCTGTGCAACGGGGTGATCCTGTTCGAGGACACCGGGGAGATCCTGCCGAGCGGCCGGATCATCGAACCGCGCCGGGTCCCGCCGAAGATCACGAGCACGGGCCGGTCGCGGTCGCCCCGCCCGCCGGCGCCGCGCCGGGCGCCGACCACCGTCCCCGTCGTGACCGCCGGAGTCTGACCAGCCCTTCGTTGGTTTACACATTCTCCGAGCCCACGAGACACTCGCTAAACTCGTAAGG
>JADGHD010000179.1 GCA_019689615.1 Frankia sp.
CCGCCGAAGCCGCGCGCCCCGTCCCCGCCATCGGCGCCGCCCGCGGCACCACCGGCACCAGCACCAGCAGGCCCCTACGAGGAGGTGGAGGGTGAGAGCGGTCGTCATGGCCGGCGGCGAGGGCACCCGGCTGCGCCCGCTGACCGCGAACGCGCCGAAGCCGCTGCTGCCGGTCGTCAACCGGCCGATCATGGAGCACGTGCTGCGCCTGCTCAAGCGGCACGGCTTCGACGAGACGGTGGTGACCGTCCAGTTCCTCGCCGCCATGGTGCGCACCTACTTCGGCGACGGCGAGGAGCTGGGGATGCACCTGTCCTACGCCACCGAGTCGACGCCGCTGGGCACCGCCGGCAGCGTGAAGAACGCCGAGGCGGCGCTGCGGGACGAGTCGTTCCTGGTGATCAGCGGGGACGCGCTGACCGACATCGACCTGTCGTCGCTGGTCGCCGAGCACCGCAAGCGCGGCGCGCTGGTCACCGTGGCGCTCAAGTCGGTGCCCGACCCGCTGGAGTTCGGGATCGTCATCGCCCGCGAGGACGGCCGGATCTCCCGGTTCCTGGAGAAGCCGACCTGGGGGCAGGTGTTCTCCGACACCGTCAACACCGGCATCTACGTGATGGAGCCGGAGGTGTTCGAGCACGTCCCCGCCGGCGAGGCGGTCGACTGGTCGGCCGACGTGTTCCCGAAGCTGGTCGCCGCCGGCGCCCCGGTCTACGGGCACGTCGTCTCCGGCTACTGGGAGGACGTCGGCACCCTCGCCAGCTTCCAGCGGGTCCACGCGGACGTGCTCAACCAGCAGGTCGACGTGGAGATCGGCGGGTTCGAGGTCTCGCCAGGGGTGTGGATCGGCCAGGAGGCCGACGTGCACCCGGACGCGGTGCTGCGCGGCCCGCTGGTCGTCGGCGACTACTGCAAGGTCGAGGCCGGCGCGGAGCTGCGCGAGTACACCGTCCTCGGCAGCAACGTGGTGGTCAAGCAGGGCGCGTTCCTGCACCGCGCGATCGTCGGCGACAACGCGCTGATCGGCGCGCGGGCGAACCTGCGCGGCTGCGTGATCGGCAAGGGCACCGACGTGCGCCGCGCCGCCCGGGTGGAGGAGGGCGCCGTCGTCGCCGACGCCTGCGTCGTCGAGGAGGAGGCGTTCATCTCCCACGACGTGCGGGTCTACCCGTTCAAGACGATCGAGGCCGGCGCCGTCGTCAACACCTCGGTCATCTGGGAGTCCCGCGGCCAGCGCTCGCTGTTCGGCCCGCGCGGCGTGTCCGGCCTGGTCAACGCCGAGATCACGCCCGAGCTGGTGGTCCGGATCGCCGCGGCGTACGCCACCTTGCTGCCCAAGGGCGCGACCGTCACCACCGCCCGCGACGGCTCCCGCGCCGCCCGCGCGCTCAAACGGGCCGTGATCAGCGCGCTGACCACCGGCGCGATCGACGTCCGCGACCTCGAGGTCGCGCCGATGCCGGTGGCCAGGTTCGACGTGCGCACCTCGGACGCCGCCGGCGGGATCATGCTGCGCACGACCCCAGGCGACCCCGAGCGCATCGACATCGTCTTCATGGACGCCGACGGCGGCGACCTGTCCCCCGCGGCGCAGCGCAAGCTCGACCGGGTGTTCTCCCGCCAGGAGTTCCGCCGCGCGTTCCCCGGCGAGATCGGCGACCTGCGGCTGCCCGCCCGCACCGCCGACCGCTACACCCAGGACCTGCTCGACCGGGTGGACACCACCGGGGTCGCCGAGGCGGACCTGAAGGTGGTCGTCGACCCCTCCGGCGGCGCCGCCCTGCTGGTGCTGCCGACCCTGCTCGGCCGGCTCGGCGTGGACGTGCTCACGGTCAACGGCCGGCTCGACGACACTGTCACCACCGACACCCCGGCCGACGCCCGCCGCGCGATCGAGCGGCTCGGCGCGCTGGTCGCCAGCTCCAGCGCCGACTTCGGGGTGCGCTTCGACAAGGTGGGGGAGCGGCTCACCGTCGTCGACGAGCGCGGCGACCCGATCGACGACGAGCGGATGCTGCTGGTGTTCCTCGACCTGGTGGCCGCGGAGAACCGGGGCAGCGCGGTCGCCGTCCCGGTGACCACGACGACGGTCGCCGACCAGGTCAGCCGGTTCCACGGGGTGACGCTGCGGCGCACCTCGCTGTCGGCGGCCGACCTGTCGCGCGAGGCCAGGGACCCGTCGGTGGTGTTCGCGGCCGACGGGCGCGGCGGGTTCGTCGTGCCCGAGTTCGGCGCGGCGGTCGACGGCCTGGCCGCGTTCGTCCGCCTGCTCGCGCTGGTCGCCAGGACCCGGCTGACGCTCTCGGCGATCGACGCCCGGATCCCGCAGGTCGCGGTGGTGCGCCGGTCGGTGCCGACGCCGTGGGCTGCCAAGGGGACGGTGATGCGCCGGGTGGTCGAGCACGTCGACACCGACGCCGGCTACGTCATCGACACCACCGACGGGGTGCGGATCGTGCGGCCGGACGGCGCCTGGGTGCTGGTGCTGCCCGACCCGGCCGAGGCGGTCACCCACCTGTGGGCCGAGGCCGGCGACCGCGACGAGGCGCACGCCCTGCTGCGCCACTGGGCCGCGATCGTCGACAGCCACCAGCGCGTCCCGCACTGACCGGCCGGCGCCCCGACACCGACCGAGGACCACGATCGGCGCCGGTGCGGCTACGGGATGTGCCCGCTTCGGGCGTGCAGAATGCGGGCGTGCGGGTGGTGTTCGGGTTCGTGCCCGGTTGGCGACCGAGGGTGTCGACCGGACGGCCGGCCGTCGGCGTGGCGCACCTGCTCGCCGCCTGGGCGGCCGACGCCAGCGCGCCGTACCACGACGCCGCCGGCCGGCGGGCGGGAGCCGACGGCGTGCGCCGTCCCGGCCGCGCCGGCAGTGGCGCCGCTGGTCCGGCCGAGCCGGACGGGGAGCCCGCTGGCGGCCCGGGACCGCCCCCCGACCGGTCCGGGGCCGGTGGGCGGCGCCCCCGGCGGTCGGGCGCCCTGGCCGCGGCGTCGCTCGTGCTGGCCGCTGGCCTGCTGCTGGGCATCGCCGCGGGCACGCACGAGGCGGGGCGGCCAGAGCGGGACCGGGCGCTGCGGGCGCTGGACGGCGAGGTGGCGCGGCGAGCCAGCGACGTCACCCGGCTCACCCAGCAGGCCGACGAGCTGGGTGAGGAGGTCGTCGCCGCCCAGACCGCGGCCTCGGAGCTGGCGGCCCTGGCGACGGCGGTCGCCGCGCTCGAGCCAGCCGCGGCCGCCCGCCCGGCACACGGGCCGGGCCTGCGGGTCGTGGTCGCCGACGCCGGCCAGCAGCCAGCGGCGCAGCCCGGCGGCGACCCGCGCGACCCCGGTGCCCTCGGCGGCGGGCGGGTCACCGACGCCCAGCTCGCCGACCTGGTCAACGCGCTGTGGAGCGGGCAGGCCAGCGCGATCGCGATCAACGGCGTGCGCCTGTCCGGCCTGGGCGCGGTCCGCGCCGCCGGCCAGGCGATCCTCGTCGGCCTGCAGCCGGTGAGCTCCCCGTACCGGATCGAGGCGGTCGGCGACCCGCGCGCGCTGACGGTCGCGCTGTACCGGTCGCGCACCGGCGCGCGCCTCGCCGAGGGCCGGGGCGGCGGCGCCCGGCTGCAGGAGGTCAGCGTCGTGGACGAGCTGGGCGTGCCGGCCGCCGAGGCAGGCGAGCCGCGGCTGGCCCGGCCGTTGCCCGGCCCCTGGAGCCCGACGTGACCGCACCCGCGCCGCCGCCCTCGTCGATCCCGTCGCCGGCACCGCCGGACCCGGCTACGCGACCAACGGACCCGGCTGTGCGAACGACGGACCCGACAGTGCCGCCGCCGGACCGGGCTGTGTCAACGACGGACCCGGCAATGCTGCCGCCGGACCCGGCTGCGCGACCGTCGGACCGGGCAGCGAATCCGGCGAACCCGGCGGCGCCGCCAACGGGGCCGGCGGCGCGACCGGCGAATCTGGCGGCGCCATCGGCGGGCAGGCCGGCGCGGGCGGGTGGCGACGGCCGGCGCGGCTCGGCGCGCACACTGCTCGGCCTCGCGCTCGGCCTGGCCGTGGGGCTCGTCGCCGGGGTGCTGGCCGGGCCGGACGCCCCCGGCTGGCTGGCCCCCTACCTGCCGGTCGCCGTCGTGGCCGCCATCGACGCGCTGGTCGGCGGGCTGCGGGCGGCGCTGGAGCGGGTGTTCGACGACCGGGTGTTCGTCGGCTCGTTCCTGGTGAACACGGCGGCGGCGGTGCTGCTGGCCGCGCTCGGCGAGCGGCTCGGCGTCGGCGGGCCGCTGACCACCGCGGTGCTGATCGTCTTCGGTATCCGGATCTTCACCAACGTCACGTCCCTGCGTCGCCCGCCACCGCGGGGATAGCCGTGCCAGCCGGACCAGAGCAGACCCAGACGAGCCGGGGGCGCCCCGGCGGCCCGGACGTCTGCCACGGTGGGCGCCCGGACCGTCCGCGGCGGGCCTGGCTTCGGCGCTGGCCCAGGCCGGCGCGCTGGCCGGGCGGCGGGCCGCGCCTCCTGGCCGTGGCTCTCGCGGCGCTGACCGGGTTCGCGGCGCCGGTGGCCGTGCGGGCGGCGGGGGAGACGGCACCGGTGGGCCTGGCGGCCGACGAGCTCGTCGGCGAACTCGCCACGCTCGGCGCGCGGGGCCGCGAGCTGGACGCCGAGATCGCCCGGCTGCAGGCCGAGCGGGCGGCGCTGGCGGCCACCGGCCCCGACCCGGCGGAGCTGGCCGCCGCGCGGGCGCGGGCCGAGGCGTACGCGGTGCTCGCCGGCACGGTGCCGGTCGCCGGGCCTGGCCTGGCGCTCACCATCGACGACCCGCGCGGCAACGTCGGCGCGGACGTGCTCGTCGGCGCGCTGCAGGAGCTGCGCGACGCCGGCGCGGAGGCGATCGAGCTCGGTGGCGTGCGGCTGGTGACCGAGAGCTACATCCTCGACGCCACCGGCGGCGGGATGGTCGTCGACGGCGCCACCGTCCGCCCGCCCTACCGGCTACTGGTCATCGGCGACCCGCACACGCTGGCCCAGGCGATGCGGATCCCGGGTGGGGTGCTCGATACGGTGGCAGCACGCAGCGGCGCGTCCGCGCGGATCGCCGAGCTCCCCCGGGCCGAGATCCACGCGGTGCGGCCGGCTGCCGACACCCCCGGCCCCGGCGGGTGAGGCCGGGTGCGCGCCGGCGCGCCGCGGCGAGGCCGGCCAGGTGGTAACAGCGGTGACGACGGCGCGGCGCCCCCCTGCCCAGCCCAGGCCCGCCCGGGACGGGATGGCGGGACAGGCGGGCGGGCGCCGCCGACGAGGCATGGAGGCGAGCGGCATGGCAGGCGAGACCGGGGTCATGGGCGACGACAAGGCGTTCCCGCCCGACCTGAAGTACTCGCGGGAGCACGAGTGGGCGCGGGTCTCCGGCACGACCATGCGGGTCGGGATCACCGCGTACGCCCAGGAGGCGCTGGGCGACATCGTCTACGTGTCGCTGCCGGAGGTCGGCAGCCAGGTCAAGGCCGGCGAGTCGTTCGGCGAGGTCGAGTCGACCAAGAGCGTCTCGGACGTGTACTCACCGGCTTCCGGCGAGGTCGTGGCCCGCAACGAGGTCCTGGAGACCTCGCCCGAGCTGGTCAACTCCGACCCGTACGGCGAGGGCTGGCTGATCGAGGTGGCCATCAGCGACCCGTCCGCGCTGGAAGACCTCCTCGACGCCGCCGCCTACCGCGAGCACGTCCAGAGCCAGTGACGACCCGGTGAGCGGACCGCGGCGCGGCGGTGCTGGCAAGCCCTCGCCGCCGCGGCCGTGGCGCCCACCGGTGCCACCCTGCCCCTGAGTACCCCCTCCGGGCGATGCGCCAGGATTTGTCGGATATCCGACATCCCTACTGGGAACCGGTCCTTCGCCGTGTGCGGAGTACCGGTCCGGCGAGGACTCTGCTTCCGCCACGCCGAAAACCAGATGTCGCACCCTTTTCACGAGCCTGCCCCCGATGCACTAGCCTCGGTGTGCATCGGTTTGGCGGTAGCAGTCGTTGGCGGAGCGGGTGGCGGCTGCCCGCCACAGGACCTGGGGGGTGGGCGGCTTGGTTCGACGACCCTCCTGGCGCGCTAGGACATCGTTCTCGCCACCAGGCCGGTGGCCCGAGCGGCCGGTTTCCCGCGTCCGCGGGCACCGGCAGGAGGCGGACGCGACCGTGTTCTGCACGAGGTGCGGTCAGCACAACCCCGCCGACGCGCTGTACTGCGCGCGGTGTGGGTCACCACTGGTACGCCCCGGTGAGCCCGTCGCCCCCGAGAGACCGGCCGACCACACGTCGACGCAGACCTCCACCCTGAACCTGGCCGCGGCCCTGCAGGGGATCGAGGGCGACCACGTCGACGAGTCGACCGAGCGCGACGCGGTCGCCGCCGTCGACGCCCTGCCGCCGGGCTCGGCGCTGCTCGTGGTCAAGCGGGGCCCGAACGCCGGCAGCCGGTTCCTGCTCGACGCCGACCTGACCACCGCTGGCCGGCACCCGGAGAGCGACATCTTCCTCGACGACGTGACGGTCTCCCGCCGGCACGCCGAGTTCCTGCGCTCCCCGTACACCAAGGGCTTCACCGTCCGCGACGTCGGCAGCCTCAACGGCACCTACCTCAACCGGGAGCGGATCGACGCGGCTGACCTGACCAGCGGGGACGAGGTGCAGATCGGCAAGTTCCGGCTGGTGTTCCTGACCGGGACGCACTACCCGGGCGGAGGTTCGTCGTGATCGCCGCGGGAGGCCGGCCGTGAGCCCCCGCTCCACCGCCGCGGTGCGGGCGGTGGAGCAGCGCGGCCCGCGCCGGGTCGGCCGGGTGGTGCCGCAGGAGGCGGCCGAGACCGGGGTCGACGAGGCGCGCCTGCACGCCAAGGTCCTCAACATCGGCGAGGTGCTGGACCGGCTGCGGGTCGACTACCCGGACGTCACCCTGTCCAAGATCCGCTACCTCGAGTCCGAGGGCCTGGTGGAGCCGGCGCGGACCAGCGCCAACTACCGCAAGTACTCGGAGGCGGACGTGGCCCGGCTGCGCTACGTCCTGCACGCACAGCGGGAGCGCTACCTGCCGCTGCGGGTGATCAAGGAGGAGCTGGCCGCGATCGACCGGGGCGAGCTGCCGGCCGCCCCGCCGCCCGGCCCAAGGGCCGTCCCGGCCCAGCCGGTGCCCAAGGGCCTCAACGTGCTGCTCGGCGCCGAGCGGGTGCGGCTGTCGCGCCGCCAGCTGCTGGCCGAGAGCGGGCTGGACGAGGAGGCGCTCGCCGAGCTGGAGCGCTACGGCCTGCTGCGGGCGCTGTCCGGCGGCGGCTACTACGACGAGGACGCCCTCGTCGTCGCCCGCACCGTCGGCATGCTCGCCGCGCACGGTGTCCAGGCCCGCCACCTGCGCGCGGCCCGGGCGGCCGCCGACCGGGAGGCCGGGCTGATCGAGGCGGCGGTCGCGCCGCTGCGCGCCCAGCGCGGCGAGGAGGGCGGCGGCGAGCCCCGCGACACCGTCGACGAGCTGGCCCTGCTGCTCGTCCGGCTGCACGCCGCGCTGCTTCGGGCCCGGCTCGCCTCCGGGCGTCCCAGCTGAGCCCGGGCCAGCCGGCCCCGGGCTGGCGGCGGGCTCTCCGCGCGCTCGGGAACCGGCTCCTCGCCCGCGCCGCCGCCGCGGTGGCGGCCACGCGGTCCGTGCGCCCGGTGGCCGCGGCCCCGGCCGGCCCGGCGCCGTCCGGCGTGCCTGGCGGCCGGGCGGTCGTGCCCCGCCTGCCCGGCGGTGCGGCCGGCGGGACCGGGCTGCTGGCGTGGCTGGCGGCCTGGTGGGCCGACCGGGCGGCGCGGACGTCGCGCCCCGGCGCCGGCCGTCCCCTGGCCGACGAGTGGGGCTGGCGGCGCCTGCGCGGGCCAGGTGGGACAGGCGGAACAAGCCGGCGCGCTGACGACTGGGCGTGCGCGGAGATACTGTTTCCAGAGTGGGGTTTTCTGGGCTCAGGCCTGGCCGCGCGACCGCGGGTGACCCGATTTCGGCTGGCCCTCTCGGGGATCGCGCGGATGATCCATGGTCTTATCCGCCGCGAGGCGGGGGACGGGCGGAGTGGGTGGTCCACCGGGACGAGGCGGGAGAGCGGCGGGGCGCGCCCCACGTCACCCGCGCGAGGAGGTAGATCGGTGCATCGGCTGGACATCGTCGGCGTGCGAGTCGAGCTTCCATCGAAGCAGCCGATCGTCCTGCTCAAGGAGGTCGGTGGCGAGCGGTACCTGCCGATCTGGATCGGCGCCGTTGAGGCCACGGCGATCGCCTTCGCCCAGGAGGGGATCACCACGGCCCGGCCGATGACGCACGACCTGATGCGGGACGTGCTGCGTGCGCTGCAGACCGAGCTCACCCAGGTAACGATCACCGACCTTCAGGACGGCGTGTTCTTCGCCACACTGAGGTTCGCCAACGGGGTGGAGGTCTCGGCCCGCCCGTCGGACGCGATCGCGCTCGCGATGCGGATGGGCGCCCCGGTCTACGGCGTCGAGTCGGTCCTCGCCGAGGCCGGGATCACGGTGCCGGAGGAGCAGGAACAGGAGCAGGAGAGCGAGCTCGAGAAGTTCCGCGAGTTCCTCGACACGATCTCCCCCGAGGACTTCAACACCCCGGG
>JADGHD010000180.1 GCA_019689615.1 Frankia sp.
GGCCGGGCGCGGCCGGGGCTGGGCCCCGTGGGGCGGGCGCGCCGGACGGGGCAGGCGGACCACCGGGGCCGCCGCCCAGGCGGTGTCGCCGGCCAGCCTGCCGGCCGCCCGGGAGCTCGCGGCCGACGAGCCAGGCCCGCGGCTTCGGCCGGAGGAGCTGAGCTGGCCGCCGCACCTGGCGGTCACCCCGGCCGACCACGCGTTCATCCCCACCGTCCCGTTCCGGCCGCAGGACGTGCCAACCCGGCCGGACCCGGCCGCCGCCCGCGACGACGGCGCACTGGTCGGCTCGCCGGCATCGGGCCCCGGCAGCGGCTTCGGTCAGGCCAGGCCCGCCAGCGCGGGCGCGATCGTGGCCGGGGCGTTCACCGGGCCGGGGCAGCTGGCCCGGCTGCGGGCGCGGACCGGTCCGGGCAGCGGGCCCGGCGGGGCGAGCGGCGGCGGCTTCGGCGGCGGCCTTGGCGGCGGCGCGCTCGACTCGGCGCGGCCGACCGGGGCCCGCGGGCTGGCGGCGGTGCCGTCGGCGCGGCCCCGGCCCAGCGGCGGCGCGCTGCTGCTCACCGGCTCGCTCGGGATGGGCCACCACGTGATGACGCAGGCGTGCGCCACCTCGCTGGAGAGCCGGGGGATGCGGGTCCGGACGCTGGACAGCCTGCGGATGCTCGGAACCTCGGGCGGGCGGATCGGTGAGGCCGTCTTCCGCGGGATGGTCGCGGTCCCCGGCCTGTACGACGCCTTCCACTTCAACCAGCTGCGGTCCGGCGGCCAGATCGCCCGGGCGATCGACGCGATGTCCAGCCGCTACCTGGTGCCGCGGCTGCGCGAGGAGCTGGCCCGGGAGCCGGTCAGCCTGGTCGTCTCGCTGTTCGCCACCGGCGCGGCCGCGATCAGCCGGGTGAAGGCCGACCTCCCGGGGCTGACCACCGCGGTGTTCTGCACCGACATCTGCCCGCACCGGGTCTGGGTGCACCCGAACACCGACCTCTACCTGGTCACCTCGCCGACCGCGATGCGGTTCGTCCGCCGGTTCCACCCGTCGGCGCGGGTCGCTGTCGTGCCGCCGCCCGTGCGCGCCCCGTTCTACGACGCCCCGACCCAGCGGGAGGCCAGGATCGCGTTCGGGATCCCGCTCGACGGGCGGTGCGTGCTGCTCATATCCGGCGCCTGGGGCCTTGGCCCGCTGGCCGAGGCGGCCGAGGCCCTGGCGGCGGCCGGGATCTGGGTGTTCGCGGTCGCTGGGCACAACGCCCGGCTCGCGCGCCGGCTGACCGCGCTGGCCGAGCGGGAGCACCGGGTGATCCCGTTCGGGTTCACCGACCGGATCCCGCAGCTCATGGCCGCCGCCGACCTGGTGGTGACGTCGTCGGGGGACACCTGCAGCGAGGCCCGGGTGATCGGGCGCGACCTGCTGCTGCTCGACGTCGTCCCCGGGCATGGCCGGGAGAACCTGCAGGGCGAGCTGGAGCGGGGCGGAGCGGAGGTCGCCAGCACCGAGCCGCGCGCGCTGGTCCGTTCGGCGCTGGCGGCGCTCGAGCGGGTGCGGTCGCCAACGAGGCGGGTCGTGCGTGGCCCGCAGGAGTGGGAACGCGCCTTCGGCGCCGCGCTCGCCCAGGTCGGCCTGAACCCCGACCACTGACACAGGGTGGGCTCGGCTCTCGCCGTCGGTCTGCCAACCGCCGTCGTCTCCGCGGTCCTCTACGGGGTGGCGCCGCTCGTCCAGGCGATGGCCGCCCGCCGCGAGCCCGCGGGCGGCGGCGTCGGGTTCGGCCTGCTGCTCCGGCTGGTGCGCCGCCCGCTGTGGCTGCTGGGGCTCACCGTGGAGACGGCGGCGTTCCTGTTCGAGGTGTACGCGCTGTCCGTCGCGCCGGTCGCGATGATCGCGCCGGTGATGGCCCTGGACATGGTCGTGTTCACGCTGCTGGCCGGCCGGGCGCTGCGCGAGCGGGTCAGCCGGGCCGGCTGGGCGGGGATCGTCGTCATGGCCGCCGGGGTCGGCCTGCTCGCCTACGCGTTCGAGCGGCACGGCGACGTCGGCAAGCCGGCCAGCACCAGCGAGCTGCTGATGTTCCTCGGGGCCGGGCTGTGCTTCGCGCTGCTGGCGGCCGTCGGCGCGAACCGGGCGGTCCGGGCGGAGCGGACCGGCGCCGCCGCGCTCGGCTTCGGGCTGGCGGCCGGCGTGGCGTACGCGATCGCCACCCTGGCCACCCGCCAGTTCGGGCTGGCGCTGAACGAACACCACTCCGGCGCGGGCTACCTGACCCACATGCTGACGACGCCGACGCCGTACCTGCTGATCGTCTTCTCCGTGCTCGCCATCGGGCTCGAGCAGCGCGGGCTGCAGGGCAGGGCCGCCGTCATCGCCTTCCCGGTGACCAGCGGGGTCTCGGCCTTCCTTCCGGTGGCCCTCGGCCTGAGCCTGTTCGCCGAGCCGGCGCCCACGGATGAACGGTTCGTCGCCTTCCTGCTCGCCCTGCTGCTCATCGCCGCGGGGATCGGGGCCCTCGCGCGCGACCGCAACGCGGTGGTCGCCGCCCAGGAAGCCGCGGCCAGCCCGGAGCATCAGCGGTCCTGACCGGCGTTTGCCGCGTACTGGGGGTGTCGCTTGCGTAGATGGCACGCTGGCATGCCAAGAGTGACTGAAGGTGGATGGGGTCCTAACAATGCGTACCTAGGCCGGCCGCCCGGGTTCACCCCCCGATCGCCCGGGCGCCCGGCCGTCCGTCCCCCGTTATCGAGGCCGGGCGCGGACGGACCCACGACAGGCCCGGGCAGGCGCCCGGGCCTGTCGTCGTGTCGGCGGTGACAGCGCCCCGCTTGGCCGGGCGGGACAGGTGTGTGCCGGCGTAGCCAGCCGAGCCCGCCCATCGTCACGCCAGGCGCCACCGGTGCCCGCGTGCCCCCGACGACCGGGCTCACCGGGCCCACGGGCGCGCCCGCGTTCCGCGCTGACCGTGGCCGCCGCCTCTGCGCGGGCGGGCCTCGTCGTTGCCAGGTCTCATGCCTTCCGGATCCCGCCGTCTCGCCGCCCCGCGTCGACCCCGCCTCGGCTGCCCGGTCGTGGCCACGGGCCGGCCTCGTCCGCGTGGCCGGAACCGGCCGGGCGGGCAGGGCGTCGGCAGGGCGGCGGCGGATCGCTTGCGTCGGCCCGGCGGCTTGTCAGGAATGACGGGGTAACGGGCCGCTGAGAGGGGTTCCTGGCGGTCGGCCGTAGGTTTGCAAGTCTTAAGGAGTTTGAGACGTCACGTTTCCTGGTCAACACAGCCGACGCGGGAGGACGATCCGTACACGGCGACCAGGCGGGCGTGGCGGCAGCGAACGGAGGACGATGACGACGGCGGTGACCGGCCACGGCGCGGCCGGACAGCCAGGCGGCGGCCGCGACGTCGCACGTGGGAACGGCGGCGGGGGGTCGCGCGCTGCCGTTCTCGTCCACGATGTCAGCGGTCCCGTCGCGCACAGCGAGCTGGGAACCATCGGCGACCTCCTCGAGCAGTACCGCATCGACGCCGAGCTGGTGACCGTCGGCGCCCACCCCTACCCCGACCCCGCGGGGCTCGATCTCGTGGTGGTGATGGGCTCCGACCGCTCGGCGCACGACGACTCCGTCCCGTGGCTGTCGGGCGAGCTGAGCTACCTGCGCTCCGCGGTCGCCGTCGGCACCCCCGTCCTCGGCATCTGCTTCGGCGGGCAGCTGCTCGCCCGGGCCCTGGGCGGGACCGTCCGCCGCGGGGAGCGCAACGAGCACGGCTGGTTCCCGGTCACCACCGTCGACCCGGAGGCGATCCCCATCGGGCCGTGGATGGAGGCCCACTTCGACACGTTCACGATCCCGCCCGGGGCGCAGCGGCTGGCCTGGACTCCCGACGCCGAACAGGCGTTCCGCCTCGGCCCGCACCTCGGCCTGCAGTTCCACCCCGAGATCACGCCGACCGTCTTCGAGACATGGCTGGGCTTCTGGCAGGCCCGTGGCCAGGACAAACGGCTGGCCACGCTCGGGGTCGACCTGGCCGGCCTGCGCGCCGAGATCGCCCGCCGGGCCGACGCCGCCCGCGCCGCCTGCTACTCGCTCTTCGACCACTTCTGGGCACGCGCCCGCGCCCACCTCGCCCAGCGCGGCGGCTAGCCAGAACCGCCCGCCCGCGGAGCCGGGCGGGTTGCCCGCTCCGTGTGCCAGCCCGGGTTTGCCCGCTCCGCCGGCCGGGGCCGGGATCGTCACGCCGTGGGCTGGGCGCGTCGAGATTCCCATCCCATCCACACACTCGGCCCACCCGGCCCCGGACAGATAGTTGTAGTCTGCTAAATATTTGCAGGCTGTAAGGATCGGAGGCGGGATGGCGAGCGGGTCGTCGCCGACGGCGGCTCAGCCCGCCCCAGCCGCCCCGCTCAGCCGGCGGCGCCAGTACCTGGTGCTGGGGATCTGCTGCTCGAGCCTGTTCCTGATGGGGCTGGACACCACGGTCCTCAACGTCGGCCTGCCAGCGCTGCAGCGCGACCTCGACGCGCCGGACTCCGGGCTGCAGTGGGCGATCGACTCGTATTCCGTGGTGATCGCCAGCCTGCTGCTGTTCTCCGGGTCGATGGGCGACCGGTTCGGGCGGAAGCGGGTGTTCCGCATCGGGCTGATCCTCTTTTCGGCTGGCTCGCTGCTGTCCAGCCTCGCGCCCAGCCTCGGCTGGTTGATCGCCTTCCGCATGCTGCAGGCGGTCGGCGGTTCGATGCTGAACCCGGTGGCCATGTCGATCATCACGTCGACCTTCACCGATCCCCGGGCCCGCGCGCGGGCGATCGGCGTGTGGGGCGGCGTGGTCGGGCTGAGCATGGCGCTGGGGCCGGTGATCGGCGGCCTGCTCGTTGACGGGTTCGGCTGGCGGGCGATCTTCTGGCTCAACGTGCCGATCTCGCTCGCGGCGGTCGTGCTCACCACGATCTTCGTGCCCCACACCAAGGCGGCCCGGTCGCGGCGGTTCGACCCGGTGGGCCAGCTGCTCATCGCCACCATGCTCGGCGTGCTGATCTACGCGATCATCGAGGCGCCAGCCGCCGGCTGGGCGGCGACGCAGACCGTGGTGCTGTTCACGGTGGCCGCGCTCGCGCTCGTCGGCCTGGTGCTCCACTCGCCGCGCCGTCCCGAGCCGCTGCTGGATGTGCGGCTCTTCCGCAGCGCGCCGTTCGCCGGTGCCGTCCTGATCGCGATCCTCGCGTTCGTCACGATGGGCGGCTTCCTCCTGCTCAACACGCTCTACCTGCAGAACGTCCGGGGGTACTCGGCGCTGCATGCCGGCCTGTTCACGCTGCCGATGGCGGCCGTCACCGGCCTGACCGGCCCGCTGTCCGGCCGGCTCGTCGCCAGCCACGGCCCGCAGCCGTCGCTGGTCATCGCGGGCCTGGCGCTGCCCGCCAGCGCGGGGACGCTGGCCTTCCTGCGCCCGGACACCCCGCTCGCCCTGCTCGTGTCCGCCTACGTGCTGTTCGGCCTGGGCTTCGGGATGGTCAACGCGCCGATCACGAACACGGCGGTCTCCGGGATGCCGGACGCCCAGGCCGGCGTGGCGGCGGCGGTCGCATCCACCAGCCGGCAGATCGGCCAGGCGCTCGGCGTCGCCGTGATCGGCTCGGTCGCGGCCAGCCAGGTGGCCGGCGCCGGGCACGCGGTGATCGACCCGACCAGCTCGGTCGCCTGGTGCGTGATGGTGGGCTGCGGGCTGGTGCTCGGCGTGCTGGGCGTGGTGACCACCGGCCGCTGGGCCAGGGACACCGCCGCCCGCACCGCGGCGCGCCTGGCCCCGCCGCCGCCGGCCCCCGAGCCGGCCACCGCCGCCCTCGCCGCGCCGCGCTGACGCCCCAGGGCCTGCGGGACCAGCGCAGCGCTGACGCCCGGCCGGGCGCGCCGCCTCGCAGCGGTAGGTCAGCCGTCGACCAGGTCGTCGAAGAGGCCGGGCGGCTTCGGCGGCAGCGCGCCCTCGAGCTCGAGCAGGCGCCGCTTGGTCGCGGTGCCGCCGGGCGCGGAGAAGCCACGGAGCGCCCCGTCGGCCGCCAGCACCCGATGGCAGGGCACCACGAGCAGCAGCGGGTTGCGCCCGAGCGCCCGGCCCACGCCGCGTGCCGCGCCCGGCATGCCCAGCCGCGCCGCCACCTCGCCGTAGGTCATCGTCGACCCCGGCGGGATCGTCCTGACCACCTCATACACCCGCCGGTGGAACTCGGGCACGCCGCTCAGGTCGACCGGCACCGCGCGCAGCTCCTCGTCCCTGGGCGTTCCGGCGAGCAGGGCCGTCATCGCCTCGACCGCCGCCAGCACCCACGGCGGTGGTGGGATCTCGACCGCGTCAGGCCAGGCCGCGCGCAGGTACCCGCGCGTGTCCGGCCCGGTCAGCGCCACGGCGAGCAGCCCGCCGTCACCCCAGACCACTCCGCAGCGGCCGAGCGCGCTGTCGAACAGCGTCATGCCCGGTCCGGTCTGGCCGGGTGCGGTTCGGCCGTTCTGCCCCTGTCCGTTCACGACACCGATCATCGCTCGGCGGGGCGACAGTTCGCGACGCGTGACAGCCGGCTACTCGTGCTCGCCGGAGATGGTGCGCTGGACTTCGACGCCGTCCGGGCGGTAGCTGTCCGTCGGGGTGCCGGCCGGGGCGGTGCCGAGGGTGTTGCCGCACCGGGTGGAGATCCACCGGCTGCGGCCGGCGACCGGTCGCCAGCTCTCCAGGTCGAAGGTGTCGCCGGTGGCGTACCGCTCGCTTCCGCCTGCCGGGATCAGCGCCAGGTACTCGTGGCAGCGCAGCTGGTCCCGCAGGCTCTCGCCGACCGTGCCGGACAGCCGGGCGCCGTCGACGGTGCCGCGCAGGCAGCGCTGGATGGCCTGCCAGAGCACCTCGGTCGCCTCGTCGCGGTCGTCGGCGCGCCGGGCCTCCTCCGTCGGGCGCAGCGACACCCGGAACGCCCCGTCGGGCCAGCTCTGCAGGGTGATCTCAGCGACGAGACGGCTCGGCCCGCAGTACGGCGGGCCCTCGGTACCAGCGTCCTGTCCGGCGGCGGTCGCCGGGCCCTGGCCGGCCGCCGGCGGTGGTGAGTCCGGCTCGCTGGCCGCGGAGGGTGCCGCCCGGGGCTCGGCCGCGTCCGCGCCGGCCGTGCCGCCGCCGCAGCCGGTCGCCGCGCAGACCACGACGGCCAGCGCGACCAGGACTTTGGCAAACCTCGACCGTGGGACCATGCGCCATCCCCGCACGCGACGAGCGTATGCGCGCCCCCTCCGGCTGACCGGGTGATCAACGTCGGGCATCCGGCGTTTCCAGCACGAGCCCGAACCCGCGCCGCGTTGCGGGAGGACGCGGTGTGTCTGGCGGTGGTGCCGCTAGCCGGCCGTTCCTGCCTTCGCGGCCTTGCCCTGGGCCTTCATCGCCTTCTTCGCGTCGCGGACCAGGATGCGGGTCTCGGGGCTGACGATGTCGGCGACCGAGCGGAGGCTGCCCTCCTCACCGAACGGGGCGCTCGCCTCCCGCCAGCCGGGCGGGGTCACGCCCAGCTGCTTGCCGAGCAGGGCAACGAAGATCTTCGCCTTCTGCTCGCCGAAGCCGGGCAGGGCGCTGACCCGACGCAGCAGCTCCCTGCCGTCGGCCGCGCCCGTCCAGACGGCGGCCGCGGCGCCGTCGTAGCGGTCCACCAGGAGCTGGCACAGCGCCTGCACCCGCTTGGCCATCGAGCCGGGGAAGCGGTGCAGGGCCGGCGGCTGGGAGAAGATCGCCGCCAGCTCGTCCGGATCCCGGCTGGCGAGGTCGGCCGCGTCCAGTGACCGCCCGAGCCGCCTGGTCAGCTCGTACGGCGCCGCGAACGCCCGCTCCAGCGGGATCTGCTGGTCCAGCACCATCCCGATCAACAGCGCCAACGGATCGTTGGTCAGCAGCTCGTCGGCCTCGTCGATCTGGCTGAGGTGCAGTCCCACGCCGGCCACGGTAGCCGAACCAACGCCACCGCCACCATGCCCGTCATGCCATCGGGAGTGCATGGTCGTCGTGACTCGCCTCGAGGGGGACGGGGTCAGATCGCGTGTAGTCGGTGCGGTCCCGGCAGGCTTCGTAGTCCTCCTCCTCGAGGTAGTGACAGCATCCCGAGAGATGGACGTTCTGATAGTCGATGAAGACAGCGACACGTGGGGTCATGACGTGGCCGATCTGGAAAAACAAAAGGCCCCGCCAGTCCCGGAGGACGGCGGGGAGGAACTGGTGGTGGCCGTACGGCGTGAGCTTCGGCTTGTCAAGTCCGGGGTGACCGCTCGACCTGCTTGACACGCCCGGGTGAGGCCGAGGCCGCTGGCGCACGACCGCGCCCGCCACGAGGACCGGGTGAGGAGCGCGTTCGCCCGTGTCGGAGACCGGCCTGGTGACGTGTCCGGCCGCAGCCGCGGGGTCGCCGCCGCCGCGCCGGGTGCGCGAAACGGCTGCGACGAACGGTGTGTGAAGGGCCGTCAGCGCCCTGGGAGGCCCCGCCCAGGAGGCGCCTAGGAGGCCCAGGCGTGGGGGCGGCCGGGGATCACCACGGGGCGGCGGTCCTCGACGCAGAAGCCGTACTCGACGCGGCGGCGCCAGACGGTGAGGCGGCAGCCGGCGCCGTCGATGGT
>JADGHD010000181.1 GCA_019689615.1 Frankia sp.
TGTTTATAAGACACCCCCCCCCCCCGGCGCCCGGCCCGGCCGGGGGGGGTGGGCCGGCCGGCGCCCGTGCTCCCGGCGCCGGCCCGTCGCCAACGGGCAGGATGTGAGCGTGCGAACGAAGGGATCGACGGCGGCGACAGCAGGACCAGGCAACGCGAACGGCACGGTGGCCGCGGGGCACGCGGTGACCACCCACGACCCGGACACCCCCGGCCGGCCCACGGCCGGCGGGCTGGCCTGGCGGGTCGCCACCCTCGCGGACGTCCCGGCGGTGCTGGCCCTGGTGGAGTCGGCCTACCGCGGCGAGTCGAGCCAGGCTGGCTGGACGACCGAGGCGGACATCCTCGACGGCCAGCGCACCGACGCCGCCGCGATCGAGGAGATCGTGCGCGGGCAGGACAGCCTGGTCCTCGTCGTGGACGATGCGGCGCCCGGGGCCGGCGTCGCGGCCTGCTGCCAGCTCGAGCGCCGCGGCAGCGCCTGCTACTTCGGGATGTTCGCGGTCCGCCCGACCGGTCAGGCCCGTGGCCTGGGCTCGGCCCTGCTCGCCGAGGCGGAGCGCTACGCCCGCGAGCGCTGGGGCGCCACCCGGATGGAGATGTACGTGATCTCGCTGCGCTCGGACCTGATCGCCTGGTACGAGCGACGCGGCTACCACCGCACCGGCGAGACGGCGCCGTTCCCGTACGGCGACGAGCGCTTCGGCCTGCCCCGCCGCGACGACCTGGAGTTCGCCGTCCTCGCCAAGCCCCTGGTGGCCGAGTAGCCCCGCGCCCCGCTGGCCGGCGCCGCCCGGCGGACCGCGGCCGCCCTGCACTGGCGATCACCCCACGGCCCTGCCGGGCCGGCATGGTCCGGTATGTTGCTTCTACGTTTGGTAGGAGACAGGTGCCGGCGCCGGGAGCGGGATGGTCAGGGTAATCGCGATCACGCTGGTGTGCGCCGCGCTGCTGCTGGCGGCCTGGGTGTTCGTCCTGGCCTGGCGCCGCCTGCCGATCGGGCGCGGCACGCTCGCGGCGACCGCGGCGGTCGAGGTGGTGGTGGTCGCGCTGCTGGTGGGCCTGTTCGTGCTGCTGGGCCGTGGTGAGCGGCCAGCCGAGGCGCTGACGTTCGCCCTCTATCTGATCGCGACGCTGGTGGCGCTGCCGATCGGCGCCTGGTGGGCGCTGGGCGAGCGGTCCCGGTCGGGCACCGCGGTGCTCGGGGTGGCCGCGCTGGCCGTCGCCGTGATGGTCGAGCGCCTCGACCAGACCTGGGGGGCGGGTGTCGGTGGCTGACGAGCCCGAGCGTCCCGGCTCGGCGTCGCGGACGTCCAGCGGCCCCGGACGGCTGCTCGTCGCGCTGTACGCGATCTTCGCGGTGGCGGCGACCTCCCGGGCGGCTGTCCAGATCGTCACGAGGTTCGACGAGGCGCCGGTGGCCTACCTGCTGTCCGCGCTGGCCGGGGTGGTCTACATCGTCGCCGTGGTCGGCCTGACCCGGCCGTCGGCCGCCGGGCGGCGGGTGGCGCTCATCGCCTGCTCCGCCGAGCTGGTCGGGGTGGTCACGGTGGGCGTGCTCAGCATCGTTGACGAGGGCCTGTTCCCGGACGAGGCCGTCTGGTCCGACTTCGGGCGGGGCTACTTCTTCCTGCCGCTGGTGCTGCCGGTGCTCGGCCTGTTCTGGCTGCGCCGCTCCGCCCGCGAGCCCGCGCCGGCCACCGCCGGGTCCGCCCCGGGCCGCTAACCGGCGGGCGAGGCCAGGCCGCGGCCGCTGGCGTCGACGATCGGCGTGCGCACCGAGCCGAGCCGTTCGATCTCGACCTCGACCGAGTCACCGGGCACGAGGTAGCGCGGCGGCCGGCGGGTGAAGCCGACGCCGGCCGGCGTGCCGGTGACCAGCAGGTCGCCGGGGCGCAGGGTGATGGTCTGGCTGATGAACGACAGCAGCTGGCCGGCGCTGAAGATCATGTCGCGGGTGCTGGCGTCCTGGACGACCTCGGTGCCGGCAGCGGTGGTGATCCGGGTGACCAGGCGCAGCCCGGCGGCGGGGTCGCCGACCTCGTCTGCGGTGACGATGTCGCCCATCGGGCCGGTGAAGTCGGCGTTCTTGCCCAGCGTCCACTGCGGCGTGCAGCCCTGGGCCCGCCGGGCCGACAGGTCGTTGAACACCGCGTACCCGAAGACGGCGGCCAGCGCGGTGTCCGGGTCGGCGTCGGCGAGCGGGCGGCCGAGGACGGCGGCGAGCTCGCCCTCCCAGTCCAGCCCCCGCTCACCGGCCGGCACCGGCGCCGGGGTGCCGTCGACCGTGAGCGACGCCGTCCACCGGCCGAAGATCGTCGGATACTTCGGCAGCTCCAGACCGACCTCGGCGGCGTGGTCGCGGTAGTTGAGCCCGATGCACAGCACCCGCGCCGCCGGCGGGACCGCCGGCACCAGGGTCAGCTCGGCCCGCGGGCGCGCGTCCGGCCCACCGGCGGCGACGGCGGCCCTGGCGCGCTCGGCCCAGGCCGCCAGATCGGCGTAGAACTCCTCGACCGGCGCGAGCGGGGCCACCGCGGCGTCGCCACCAGCGCCGACGACAACGCCCACCACCGACCGCGCCCCGTCCCGGAACGCCACGAACCGCATACCGCCCCCTCACCGCCGCCGGGACTCTACTATCCCGCCGCCCGGGGCCAGGCCCCTGCGGTGGGGCCGGCCGCCGCGGCCGGTCTGGCGGCGAGCTCGGCGGCCAGCGCTGGCAGCACGTCCCCCAGCGGCGCGTCGACGAGGACGGCGGCCCGGTCGTCGGCGCGGGTGCGGCCCTGGTTGACGATGGCGACCGGGATGCCCAGCGCCGCCGCGCGCAGGACGAAGCGGTAGCCGGACATCACGGTCAGCGAGGAGCCCAGGACCAGCAGCAGCCGGGACCGCTCGACCACCGCCATCGCCGCCGTCACCCGCTCCCTGGGCACGGTCGCGCCGAAGAAGACGACGTCCGGCTCCAGCCTGCCGCTCCCGCAGCGGCGGCAGCCGACCATGACGAACCGGGCGATCTCGGCCTCGGCGAGCGCCGCGTCCCCGTCCGGGCGCACCCCCGGGGTGGGGCCGCGATCGGGCTCCTCGGCCCCGGACACGCCGGTGGCCAGCAGGTCGAGGCGCAGCCCCTGGTTGGCGGCGCGCAGCCGGCGGTCCAGCTCCGCGCGCGGGCTGACGTCGCCGCAGTCGGCGCACAGCACCCGGGCGAGGTTGCCGTGCAGCTCGATCACCGACCGCGCGCCGGCGGCCGTGTGCAGGCCGTCGACGTTCTGAGTGATGACCCCGGCGAGCAGGCCGGCCTGTTCCAGCCGGGCCAGCGCCCGGTGGCCGGCGTTCGGCCGGGCGGCGGCGAGGAAGCGCCAGCCGGCGTGGCTGCGCGCCCAGTACCGCCGCCGCGCAGCGTCGTCCGCGGTGAACTGCTGGTAGGTCATCGGGGCATGGTCGCGCCGCAGCGCGCCGCTCGGCCCGCGGTAGTCCGGGATACCCGACTCGGTGGAGACGCCCGCGCCGGTCAGCACGGCGACCTCGCCGCCGGCGACCAGCTCGCGCAGCGCGGCCACCCCGGCGGCCGCGTCCGTGATCACCGGGCAGGCCGGGGTGGCGGGCCGGGCCGGCAGCGTCCGCGGGAACGGCCGGATCCGGTAGGGCGCGAGCGCCGGCCGCGAGCCGGCCCCACCGGTGGCCGCCCCACCCTCCGGTGGCCCCGGCTGCGGGCCGACGGCGCCCGGGCCGGCGTCCGCACCCGTGCCGGGACCGCCGGCCACGGCCGCGGGACCGGCCGAACCGTCGGCCGCTGCCCCCACCACCCCACCTCGCGCGCTGCTCACCCACCTATCGTGCCCGTCAGCGGCGGCCGGCGGGCCCGGTGCCCGGCCCTGGGGACGGCGTCACGCCGGCTCGGCGGGCCCCACCGGGGCACCGGCGGCCCCACGTGGACCGGCCGGCGCGGGCCAGGTGCCCGCCCGGTGGAGCAGCCACGGGCGCCGCCGCGGGCGGCCGGCCGTCAGTCGGGGCGCGGGCCCCGGCGCAGCGGCTGGTGGCCGTTGGCGGGCAGGCCGGCGTTGGCCGACGAGCGATGGTGGCGCGACGACAGGTCGTTGCCGTGCGGGCCGGGGTCGTGGCCGGGGCCGGCCGGCACGGCGCCGAGCGGGAGGTCCTGGCCGCCGGGATGGGGCTCCAGGGGCGGCTGGCCCAGCTCGGTGATCTCCTCCGGCAGGACCGCGTCGAGCAGCCAGTCGGTGGCCACGCGCGCCCGGTTCGCGGCCGTCGGCAGGGCGACCAGGTGATAGCCCCGGGTGACCAGGGCGGCCAGCCGGCCGGCGAGCGGGACGCCGAGCGGGTTCGCGACCGCCGACAGGTCCCCGAGGTCGACGACGAACCCCAGGTTGTGGTGCCGGTAGGGGCGTGCCCGCCCGTAGCCGAGGGAGGCGGCGACGTTGCGGGCGGCGACGGCGGCCTGGCGGACGGCGTGCTGGGCGGTCTGCCCGGTCAGCGCCGTCGGCGCCCCCTGGCCCGCGCCAGCCCCCTGGCGGCCGCCTGGCGCCGCCCGGGTCAGGTCAGGGACGGCGGCGGCGTCGCCGAGGGCGAACACGTCGTCTACCGACGGGACCCGCAGGTAGGCGTCGACGACCAGCCGCCCGCCCCGGGTGGTCGGCCAGCCGAGCGCGTCGATCAGCGGGCTGGGCCGCACCCCGGCGCACCACACCACGGTGTGCGTGCCGACGGTGGCGTCGCCGCGGAACCCGCCCGGCGCGCCGCCGCCGACGCTGGCCAGCCGGATCGAGGTCGGCGTGACCCGCTGCGCCGTCACCCCCAGCCGCACCTCGACGCCCAGGCTCGCGAGCACCCGCGCGGCCCGCCGCCCCAGCCCCGGGCCGAGCTCGTGCAGCACGCCCTGGCCGTGGTCGACCAGCAGCCAGCGCACGTCGGCGGCGCGCAGCCGCGGGTAGGCCGGCAGCGCCCGGTGGGTGAACCGCATCATCTGCGCCGCCAGTTCCGTGCCGGTGTAGCCGGCGCCGACCACGACGAACGTCATCCGGGCGGCCCGGCACTCCTGGTGGGAGCAGGTGTCGGCGTGCTCCAGCTGGCGCAGCACGTGGTCGCGCAGCGCGGCCGCGTCCGCGAGCGTGTGCAGCACGAACGCGTGCTCGGCGAGCCCTGCGACCGAGCTGGGCAGGTGGGTGACCGCGCCGGACGCCAGCACCAGCCGGTCGTAGCCGAGCAGGTAGCGCTCGCCACCGGGGCTGACCACGGTGACCGTCCTGGCCCTGGCGTCGACCGCGGTCGCGTGGCCCAGGTGGGCGACGGTGCGGCGCAGCACCGACCGGATCGCCACCGCGATGTGCCGCGGCTCCACCGCGCTGGCGGCGACCTGCGGCAGCAACGACGTGTAGAGCAGGTGGTCGACCGGCGAGACCAGCACCAGCTCGGCCGCGTCCGCCGGCAGCAGGGACTCCAGCCGCCGCGCCGTGGTCAGGCCCGCGAACCCGCCGCCCACCACGACGACCCGTGGCCGCCGGGCCTGGTGCCCGACGCCCGGGCCCCCGCGCGCGCCGTGCCGCACCCGCCGGAGCCGTCCCCCCGTCGACCAGCTCGTCGCACCCATGCCCTCTGTCTGCCCACAGCCACCGGCCGGCTACCCAGAGCCTCGAGTAGTCGGGGTGGGCGGCCGGCGAGGACGGCAGGGCCGCCGGTCAGTGGTCGGGGCCGGCCGCCGACGCCGGTCCTGGCCTGGCCGCGACGGCGCCGTCCGCGCCATCGGCGGTTGGCTCGCCGGCCGGCAGCGGCGTGGCGGCGTCGGCGGCCGAGGGCGCCGCGGGCGCGTCCGCGCCGGCCTCGGCCGCCGGGTGCGCACCGGCCGACGCGTGGTGGTGCTCGGGCTCGCGCCGGGGGCGCAGCAGGAGCCAGACGATCTCCAGGATGACGGCGGCGGCCGCGGCCAGACCGAGCGCGCACAGCGGCCCGCTGACCCCGACCAGCGAGAGCTGGAAGAACTCCTGCAGGAACGGCACCACAAGGACCAGGCCGAACGCCGCCGCCATGCCGGCGACCAGCAGCACCCGCCACCAGGTGTACGGCCGCGCGATCATCACCAGCGCCCAGAACGCGACCAGGAACAGCGTCAGCGTCGCCAGCGAGGTCTCGGCGTTCAGGTCGTCGTCGTAGAAGACCTCGCGCGCCAGGAAGTACGTGCCGATCGCGGCGCCGCCGGCCAGCACGCCGGCCGGCACCGCGAACCGCAGCACGCGGGGGACGAACCCGGACCGGGCCCGCTCGTGGTTGGGCGCCAGCGCCAGGAAGAACGACGGGATACCGATCGTCAGCGAGCTGATCAGCGTCAGGTGCCGGGGCAGGAACGGGTACGGGACCTGCGCGGCCACCACGACGATGGCCATCAGCACCGAGTAGACGGTCTTGGTCAGGAAGACGTTCGCAACCCGCTCGATGTTGCCGATCACCCGCCGGCCCTCGGCGACCACCGACGGCAGCGCGGCGAAGCTGTTGTCCAGCAGCACGATCTGGGCGACCGCCCGGGTCGCCGGGCTGCCGGAGCCCATCGCGACGCCGATGTCGGCGTCCTTGAGCGCCAGCACGTCGTTGACCCCGTCGCCGGTCATCGCGACGGCGTGGCCGCGGGCCTGCAGCGCGGCGACCATGTCCCGCTTCTGGTGCGGGGTGACCCGGCCGAAGATGGTGTGCGTCTCGAGCGCCGCGCCCAGCTCGTCCCGGTCGGTGGGCAGGGTGCGCGCGTCCACCGGGTCGTCGCCGCCGGGCAGGCCGAGCTCGCGGGCGACCGCGCCGACCGACACCGCGTTGTCGCCGGAGATCACCTTCGTGGCGACGTCCTGCTCGGCGAAGTAGTTCAGGGTGTCGGGGGCGTCGGCGCGCAGCCGTTGGGCGATCACGACGAGCGCGGTGGGCTCGACCGCTCCCGCGAGGCCCACCGCGCCCAGCGCGTCGTCCAGCGGCCGGTCGAACCGCGCGAGCAGCAGCACCCGCAGCCCGCGCTCGCCGAACCGGTCGGCCTCGGCGAGCGCCGGGTGACCGGCGGGCAGCAGCACGTCGGGCGCGCCGAGCAGCCAGGTCGACTCGGTGCCGTCCGGCTCGGTCAACGCGGCGCCCGACCACTTGCGGGCCGAGGAGAACGGCGCGGTGTCCCGCACCGTCCAGCCCGCCAGCGCCGGGTAGGCGTCGATGATCGCCTGCATGCTCGGGTTCGGCCGCGGGTCGGCCGCGCCGAGCGCGCCCAGCACCGCCGCCACGTGGGCGGCCGCCGGGGCGTCGCCGCCGGCCGCCGGCCCGCCCTCCGCCGCGACGGCTAGCTGCTGGTCGTCCCCGGCGGCCGGCGCCCCGTCCACGGCCGACGGCGCCCTATCCCCGGCCGACGCCGCCCCGTCCTCGCCCGCCGGCGCGGCCGTGGTGGCGGCCGGGGTGGGGCCGGTGAGCACCCGGACCTCGCTGACGTCCATGGCGCCCTCGGTCAGGGTGCCGGTCTTGTCGAGGCAGACGACGCTGACCCTGGCCAGGCCCTCGATCGCCGGCAGCTCCTGGACCAGGCAGTTGCGCTGGCCGAGCCGGATCACGCCGACCGCGAAGGCCAGCGAGGTCAGCAGGACCAGGCCCTCCGGCACCATGCTCACCAGGCCGGCGACCATCCGCCGGATCGCCTCCGGCAGGTCGTTCTCGTTCACCACCAGCTGGCTGATCACCAGCGCGATGCCGGCCGGGATGATCAGATAGGTGACGATCTTCAGGATCTGGTTGACGCCGTTGCGCAGCTCGGACCGGACCAGGGTGAACCGGCTGGCCTCGGCCGCCAGCTGGGCCGCGTAGGCCTCGGCGCCGACCTTGGTGGCGACGAACGCCCCGGTGCCGGCGACGACGAAGCTGCCGGACATCACCGGGTCGCCCGGCTGCTTGTGGACCGGGTCCGCCTCGCCGGTGAGCAGCGACTCGTCGACCTCCAGGCCGTCGGCCTCGGCGAGCACGCCGTCGACGACGATCTTGTCTCCGGGGCCGAGCTCCAGCACGTCGTCGAGGACGATCTCGGCCGGGGAGAGCGTCACCGGCTCACCGTCGCGGCGCACGGTGGCGCGGGCCTCGCCGATGACCGCGAGCCGGTCGAGCGTCCGCTTGGCCCGGATCTCCTGGATCACGCCGATCAGCGAGTTCGCGATGATCACAAGCCCGAACAGGCCGTCCTGGATCGGGCCGACGATGAGGATCATCGCGAACAGGACCCCGATGATCAGGTTGATCCGGGTGAACACGTTCGCGAACAGGATTTCGCGGACGGTCCGGCTGGTCCGCGTCGGCACGTCGTTGACCTGGCCGGCGGCCAGCCGCTCCGCTACCTGCGCCGCCGTCAGCCCGGTGGCCACCGACACCCCGGCGGGGATGGCGCCGTCGTCGGGCTCGGGCGTGGCGTCGGCCGCGGAGTCGGAGTCCACGGCCGCGGCGTCCGGGACGGGTGTGCCCGGCGGGGGGAGGCTCGTGCCGGCCGGGCGGTCGTCGGCGGGGCCAGTGGCGGGCAGGCCGCCACCCACGGTGTCGCCATCGTGCGCGGCCGAGTCGGTCTCGACCCGCTGGTCCATGCTCATCC
>JADGHD010000182.1 GCA_019689615.1 Frankia sp.
GCGCCGGCGGCCCGCCCGGTCCGGGGGTCGGCGGGGGCGGCGGCAGCCCGGCCGGCGGGGGTGGCGCCGGCGCGGTCCGGCGAGGGGATAGGCTGTTCCATAACCTGATACTGCCATCCCAGCTTCTGGGAAGACAATGCGGCTGGGAAGACAATGTGGCGGGCGTCTGGCAGGGCAACAGGGCGGCCAACCCGGCGGGGCGGCCAACCCGAACGGCCAGCCGGCGGCGAAGGGTCCCCCGGGCCGCAGCGGCTCCTGGCCCTGGTGGGCGCTCGCCGGGACGCCCGCCGCCGGGCAGACACACCAGAGGAGGAGCGGCCCATGGGGCGCACACTCGCGGAGAAGGTCTGGGACGCGCACGTCGTGCGCCGCGCGGACAACGAGCCCGACCTGCTCTACATCGACCTGCACCTGGTGCACGAGGTCACCTCGCCGCAGGCGTTCGAGGCGCTGCGGCTGGCCGGCCGGCCGGTGCGCCGGCCCGACCTGACCATCGCCACCGAGGACCACAACGTCCCGACCACCGACACGCTGGCGCCGATCGCCGACCCGATCTCGCGGGCGCAGGTCGAGGCGCTGCGCAGGAACTGCGCGGACTTCGGCGTGCGGCTGCACCCGATGAACGACCCGGGCCAGGGCATCGTGCACATCGTCGGCCCGCAGCTGGGCCTGACCCAGCCGGGCATGACGATCGTCTGCGGCGACAGCCACACCGCCACCCACGGCGCGTTCGGCGCGCTGGCCTTCGGCATCGGCACCAGCCAGGTCGAGCACGTGCTGGCCACCCAGACGCTGCCGCAGCGCCGGCCGAAGACGATGGCGATCAACGTCGAGGGCGCGCTGCCGGCAGGCGTCACCGCCAAGGACCTGATCCTGGCGATCATCGCCCAGATCGGCACCGGTGGCGGCCAGGGCTACGTCGTGGAGTACCGCGGCGAGGCGATCCGGGCGCTGTCGATGGAGGGCCGGATGACGGTCTGCAACATGTCCATCGAGGCGGGCGCCCGCGCCGGCCTGATCGCCCCGGACG
Organism: Frankia sp.; assembly: GCA_019689615.1. Classification (GTDB taxonomy): domain Bacteria; phylum Actinomycetota; class Actinomycetes; order Frankiales; family Frankiaceae; genus Pseudofrankia. The sequence continues at coordinate 1,031 of JADGHD010000182.1, forward strand.
AGACCACGTTCGAGTTCCTGCGCGGCCGGCCGCACGCGCCGACGGGCGCCGACTGGGACGCCGCCGTCGCCTACTGGCGGACGCTGGCGACCGACGAGGACGCCGTCTTCGACCGCGAGGTGTCCATCGACGCCACCGCGCTCACCCCGTTCGCCACCTGGGGCACCAACCCCGGCCAGGGCGCGCCGCTGGGCAGCTCGGTGCCGGACCCGGCCTCGATCGCCGACCCGAACGCCCGGGCCGCCGCCGAGCGGGCGCTGGCCTACATGGGCCTGGCCCCGGGCACGCCGCTGCGCGACGTCACCGTCGACACGGTCTTCATCGGCTCGTGCACCAACGGCCGGCTTTCGGACCTGCGGGCCGCCGCGGAGATCCTGCGCGGCCGCAAGGTCGCCGACGGCGTACGGGTGCTCGTCGTCCCCGGCTCGATGCAGGTCAAGGCCGAGGCCGAGGCCGAGGGCCTGGACGAGGTGTTCCGGGGGGCCGGGGCCGAGTGGCGCAGCGCCGGCTGCTCGATGTGCCTGGGCATGAACCCGGACACGCTCCGGCCGGGCGAGCGCAGCGCGTCGACGTCGAACCGCAACTTCGAGGGCCGCCAGGGCCAGGGTGGCCGCACCCACCTGGTCTCGCCCGAGGTCGCCGCCGCGACCGCCGTCACCGGCCGGCTCACCGCTCCCGCCGACCTCTGACCGGCCTGGCCGGCCGACCGGCCGGCGCGGGGGCCGGCCGCGTCCGCCATCCGTCCCCCGCCATCCAAGCTGTCACGCACACCGACGAAGGGAGAGCGCCCGATGGAGGCGTTCACCACGCACACCGGCCGGGCGGTGCCGCTGCGGCGCAGCGACGTCGACACCGACCAGATCATCCCCAGCGACTGGCTCAAGCGGATCGAGCGGACCGGCTTCGGCGCCGGGCTGTTCTCCGAGTGGCGGGCCGACCCGTCGTTCGTGCTGAACGACCCGCGCTACGCCGGCGCGTCGATCCTCGTCGCCGGGCCGGACTTCGGCACCGGCTCGTCCCGCGAGCACGCCGTCTGGGCGCTGCAGGACTACGGCTTCCGGGCGGTCATCTCCCCCCGGATCGCCGACATCTTCCGGGGCAACGCGCTCGGCAACGGGCTGCTGCCGGTGGTGCTGCCGGCCGAGACCGTCGAGACGCTGATGGCCGCGGCGGAGGCGGACCCGGCGACCGAGATCACCATCGACCTGGGCGCCCGGGAGGTCCGCGGGGCCGGGGTCGTCGCCGCGTTCGAGATCGACGACTTCACCCGCTGGCGGCTGATGGAGGGCCTCGACGACGTCGGCCTGACCCTGCGGCACGCCGACGGGATCGCCGCGTTCGAGCGCAACCGCCCGTCCTGGCTGCCGCGCGTCCTGACGCCCTGACGACCGGCCGCCGGCCCGGGCCGCCAGGACCGGGCAGGGCCGCTGCGACCCCCGGGCGGCCGGCACGCCGGCCCGGCTGGCGGGGCGAGACCACTGCCGGCCCCGGTCCCCTCGCCTGCGGGACCGGGGCGGCGGGGTTAGCCCGCCGCCGGTGCCTCGCGGTGCGTCTCCGCGGTGGGCTCGCGGCCGGGCTGGCGGCGCTCGGCGTCGTCAGAAGGTGACACAGCGGCACGAAACGGCGCCGTGGATGTCGTCTGGCCGACCGGTAGACGTCTCCCTGTGGTCTGCATTCTGGCGTGCCTGAACCGGTGCCTGATTGTCCCGAACCCGTTGACGTGCGGGTTTGTGTGACGCGACACGCTCATGGGAATTGCCCTCGACAGTGGAGATGCCTACGGTGCAGCGCAGTGTGATGCCCGATCTGCTCCCCACCCCGCACCCGCGGGGGGCGCACGGAGGTAGTCGTGAACAAGTCCCAGTTGGTTGACCGCATCGCTCAGCAGATCGAAGGTGGCCGGTCGAACGCGACCAAGGCCGTCGACGCGGTCTTCCACGCGATTCAGGAGGCTGTGTCGAACGGGGAGAAGGTGACCATCACCGGGTTCGGCGTCTTCGAGCGTGTCGAGCGCGCCGCCCGGACCGGCCGCAACCCCGCGACCGGCGAGCCGGTGCACGTGGCGGCCTCGGTCGTGCCGAAGTTCCGCCCCGGCTCGGAGTTCAAGTCGAGCGTCTCGGCGAACGCCTCCTGACCCCGGTGGGATCTTCCGTGGGGCCGGCGCCGGAGGATCCCACCAGGCCAGCCATCGCGCCGGGCGGCGTGCCGGCCCGGCGGCGCGCGGCCCGCGCGCCCGTCCAGCCGGCGCACCCACTGGCGGACGGCGTGCCCGCGAGCTGACCCGGCCGCCCCGACTGGGGCCGGGCGAGTGCGAGGTGGGGGGTCCCCCGCGGGCGACCGCGGGGGAGCGGTCAGCCGCGGCGCAGCGCCCAGGCGGACAGGTCCGCCTGGTAGTCGGAGAGCCGCTCCCCGTTCGGTCCGGTGCCCCGGCGCTCCCAGCGGCCGCCCGGGCCCAGCTCCCAGGCCGACACGCCGGGCGAGAACGCGTGGTCGAGCATCCGGCGAAGCGCCGCCTGGTTCGCCGGCTTGGTCACCCGGACCAGCGCCTCGACCCGCCGGTCGAGGTTGCGGTGCATCATGTCCGCGCTGCCGATCCACATCTCGCCGCAGGCGGTGAACTCGAGCACCCGGCTGTGCTCCAGGTAGCGCCCGAGCACCGAGCGCACCAGCACGGTCTCCGACAGCCCCGGCACGCCGGGGCGCAGCGCGCAGATCCCGCGGACCAGGCAGTAGATCGGCACCCCGGCCTGGGACGCCCGGTAGAGCGCGTCGATGACCTGCTCGTCGACCAGGCTGTTGACCTTGATCCGGATCCCGGACGGCTCGCCTGCCCTGGCCGCGGCTGCCTCCCGCTCGATCCGCTCGATGATGCCGTCCCGCATGTGCTGCGGCGCGACCAGCAGCGACCGGTAGACGGTCTGCCGGCTGTATCCGGTGAGCACGTTGAACAGGTCGGTCAGGTCGGCGCCGATGTCGCGGTCGGCGGTCAGCAGCCCGATGTCCTCGTAGAGCCGGGCCGTCTTCGGGTTGTAGTTGCCGGTGCCGACGTGGCAGTACCGGCGCAGGGTGTCGCCCTCCTGGCGGACCACCAGGCAGGTCTTCGTGTGCGTCTTCAGCCCGATCAGGCCGTAGACCACGTGGCAGCCGGCCCGCTCCAGCTCGCGTGCCCAGCGGATGTTGGCGCTCTCGTCGAACCGGGCCTTGATCTCGACGAGGACCACGACCTGCTTGCCCGCCTCGGCCGCCGAGATCAGCGCGTCCACGATCGGTGAGTCGCCGGACGTCCGGTACAGCGTCTGCTTGATCGCCAGTACCTGCGGGTCCGCCGCCGCCTGCTCGATGAAGCGCTGCACGGACGTGGTGAACGAGTCGTACGGGTGGTGCACGAGGACGTCGCCCTCGCGCAGGACCGCGAAGATGTCCGCCGGCTCGCCCGACTCGGTGAGCAGGCTCGGGTGGGTGGTCGGCACCCGCGGCGGGAACTTCAGCTCGGGGCGGTCCAGGCCGTACAGCGCCCACAGCACCGACAGGTCGAGCAGCCCCGGCACCCGGTAGACGTCGCGCGGCGCGACCTCCAGCTCCCGGCAGAGCATCGCCAGCAGGCCGTCGTCGATGTCCTCGTCGACCTCGAGCCGCACGGCGGGCCCGAACCGGCGGCGGGCGAGCTCGCGCTCCAGCGCCTGCAGCAGGTCCTCGGCCTCGTCCTCCTCGACCTCCAGGTCGGCGTTGCGGGTCACCCGGAACAGGTGGGAGTCGACCACCTCCATGCCGGGGAACAGCTGGGACAGGTGGGCCGCGATCACCTCCTCCAGCGGCACGAACCAGGCGCGCCGGTCGGCCCCGCTGCCGTCCGCCTCGTCGTTCGGGGCTCCCTCCGCGTCGCCGTCCGCGCCGGCCGCCGCCAGCGAGCCGGCCAGGTCCGCGCCACCGGCGCCGTTGCGCTCGGTCGGGTGCGGCACGGGGGCGTCGACCCGGATCAGGCGCGGCACGTTCTGCGGCAGCTTGACCCGGGCGAACCGCTCGACGTCGTCACCCGGGTCGCGGACGGTGACCGCCAGGTTCAGCGACAGCCCGCTGATGTACGGGAACGGGTGCGCCGGGTCCACCGCGAGCGGGGTGAGCACCGGGAACACCCGCTCGTGGAAGTACTCGTGCAGCTGCTGCTGCTGGCCGGGGGTGAGCTGGTGCCAGAACCGGATGCTGATGCCGGCGTGCGCGAGCGACGGGAGCACCTCGTCGGAGAAGCACCGGGCCGCGCGGGCGGTGAGCTGGTTGGTCCGGGAGCTGATCAGGTCGAGCTGCTGGCGCGGGGTGAGGCCGTCGGCCGAGCGGACGGTGAGCCCGGTGGCCTCGCGGCGCAGCAGCCCGGCGACCCGGACCATGAAGAACTCGTCCAGGTTGCTGGCGAAGATCGCGAGGAACTTGGCCCGCTCCAGCAGCGGCGTGCTGACGTCCTCGGCCAGGGCCAGCACCCGGGCGTTGAAGTCGAGCCAGGAGGTCTCCCGGTTGATGAACCGGTCCGCTGGCAGATCGGACGGGACCGGCGGCCGGGGTGCCTCCAGCGGTTCCAGCAGGCCGCTGCGCGGCTTGCGCTGTGGCTGTTCGGACCTTGTCGCAACCAGCTCGGCCATGTCACCTGATGGTGCCAGCACCTGGAGCGCTTGGCACATCCCAGCCGGCCTGGCGCGGGCTCACCCCAGCGGCGCCGCGCCACCTGTCCAGGGGCGCCAGGGTTCGTTCACACCCGGGAAACATGGGGCCGCGACGATGTCCCAGGCGAGTACGCCCGGTGGATGGGGAGGCGGGTGCGTGCGACAACTGCTGTCCCGGACGTACCCGGCCGATCCCGATCTGTTCCCGGCGCCTCATCCGCCCGGCGCCCTCGGCGCCGGCGGTGGGCCCGCGCCCGTCGGCGCCACCCCGCGAGCCCCGGCGACACCCGCTGGCGGCGCGCCGGCGGCTGGCGAGGTGTCCGAGGCGGGGCTGGCTGCCGCGAGCTGGGTGATCTACCGGATCCGCCAGCGGTTCCGCTACAGCTACGACGGCCCGGCCTGGGACCTCTCGCACCGGCTGGTCGCGCTGCCGCCGGCCAGACACGGTGACCAGCGGGCCGCCAGGGGCGAGCTGGTGGTGTCGGCGCCGGGGGCGCGCACGGACTGGCGGCGCGGCCCGGACGGGGCGCGGATCGCCAACGTCACCCTCGGCCAGGTGCCGCCGGTGCTCGACTTCGACGTCGACGCGGTCGTCGCCCGCGGGCCGGCCAGCCGCTGGCCGGCCCTGCCGGCGTCCGCGCTGACCGGGCGCCGGCTGCTCGCCCCGACCGGGCTGACCGCACCGGACAGCCACCTGAGCGCCGTCGCCCGCCGGCTGGCCAGCGCCGACCCGTTCGCCACCGCCAGCCGCTGCTGCGCCTGGGTGCACGAGAACATCGCCTACCGGCCGGGCACGACCAGCGTCGCCACGACCGCGGCCGAGGCGGCGGCCGGCGGCGCCGGGGTCTGCCAGGACCAGGCGCACGTCATGATCGCGCTGTGCCGGGCGGCCGGGCTGCCGGCCCGCTACGTGCTCGGCCACATGGTGGGCGACGGCGAGTCGCACGCCTGGGTCGAGGTGCTGGTGCCGGACGGCTGGGCGCCGCCGCCACCCGGCCCGCCGCCGACGGCGACCAGCGACCACGGCTGGGCCGCCGCGCTCGCCGCCTGGGCGCCCGACCTGCCCCAGCCCGGTCCCACCGGCGCGACGAGTGCCCAGCCCGGGGGTGCCGGCGCCGTGGCGGTCGCCTTCGACCCCTGCCACGACCGGCTGGCCGACCGCCGCTACGTCACGATCGCCGTCGGCCGCGACTACCGGGACGTCATGCCGACCTCCGGGGTCTACACCGGCAGCGGGCGCGGCGTGCTGACCACCAGCCAGCTGGTCGAGGTCGTCGCGCTCGGTCCGGCCGGCCCGGATGTCGGGGAGGCCGCCGGCCGGGGCGTGCCCGCGGGCCAGGCCCGCGCCGCCGTGCCCGACGCCGCCGCCTGAACCAGGGCCCCGAGCCGAGCCGCCCCGGCCGCTTCGGCGGCCGTTCTGCCGCGACTGCCCGCGCCACGCCGGCAGTCGCCCCCCCCCCCCCCCCGGCGGCGCCCCCCGCCGCCGCTCGCTGCCGGAAGCCGCGGGCGGCGGCGGGCTGGCGAGGAGCGCGACACGCCGGGGACGCGACACGCGGACGACACGCCGGGCGCGCCGCGACACGCCGAGGCCGTGTGATCCGAGCTGCCGGGTGAAGGCCAGGAGGCACAGGATGGTCGCCTTGATCGGCGCTTAGGTAGCTCATCGTGAAGCATCCGCTACCAGATACCGTGCGCAGTGACGCTACCGATTCGGACGACGCCGGTGTGCATTCAGGTGGATGCACGAGTGGCATGAGTCTCGCCCGGCGAGCCCGTCGCACTGGCGGCCGCCAGCCCTCGTGGCCCGCCCGGGTGAGCCGTGCCCGCCGCCGTCCTTCCTCCGGCCGGCCGGTGGTGGGTCCTGCAGCACAGGGGTGCGCGAGAGAAGGGCGGCGTCTGGTCGTGAGACACAACGTCGTTGCCGGCGAGGTCGCCGGTCACGCCGCGGTCACGGTGTCCTGTCTCGGGAGCGGCCGGGGAGGCGGTCCGCGGGCCTGGGTGCGGGCGGAACCGCTCGCCGGGGTCGGAGCCGTCGCGGGCGGGCTGGCGGTCGCCCCGGTGGGCGACGGTGACGGCGGCGGGATGGCCGGGCGGCTGCTGCTGCTGGCCGGGATCGGCTGGTGCGCGTACATGATCTGGCGGGCGGCCAGGCGGGCCGGGCGCGGCCGCGGCGGCGACGCCGAGCGCCTGTGGCTGGACCAGCCATGGCCGCTACAGCCGCCCGAAGCGGCCGGCGGCGCGATGGCCGGCGCGGCGGGCGGGCTGGGCCAGGGCGGCGGCTGGGGCGCGCGGCGCGCGGGCACGTGGCCGGCGCGCGGCTGGTCGACCAGCGCCTGGCCGGGTTCCTGGCCGGCGGGTGGCGAGCTGGCCGGGGCGGCGCGCCCGGGCCCCCGCGAGCCGCACCGCTCGCTCGCGGAGGCGTTGGTCGCCGCCCGTCGGCGGGGCTGGGCCGCCGCCGGGTTCGACGTGCACTACCAGCCGATCGTCCGGCTGCGGGACGGAGTCGTCGTCGGGCTGGAGGCGCTGGCCCGCTGGAACGAGCCCCGGCGCGGGCCGGTCCCGCCGGCGATGTTCGTGGCCGCGGCCGAGGACCGCGGGCTGGTCGCCGCGCTCGACGAGTTCGTGCTCTCCCGGGCCTGCTCGGAGGTGGCGACGGCGCTGCCCGCGCTGGCCGCCGGCGCTGCCGGCCGGGGCTTCGCCGGCCAGGGCGGCGCCGGCCGCGGCTTCGCCGCTGGCGACTACGGCCGTGATCACGGGTCCACCGGCGGCCACGGCGGCGAGTACCGCCTCGACGGCGGCCAGCAGCACGCCGGCTATGACCTAAACGATTACGGCCTGGGCGGCGGCTTCGCCCCCGGCGGCGGGCCCGGGGCGGCCGGTGGGCCGGGCCTGCCCGGGCAGGAGGCCCGGGCA
>JADGHD010000183.1 GCA_019689615.1 Frankia sp.
TGTTTGTCCGGCATGTAGACGACGAGGTCCGGCATCTTTCCGTGACGGTCCACCGTCACGCCGAGCTGGCGGAGCGCCTCCTCCTCGAAAAATTGCCACTTGTCGTCGGCGTCGCCCACGTACAGCACGATGCCGCCCGGTGTGAAGTAGCTACAGAAACCCTCGATCATCTCCCGGAGAAGCTCGTTCTGGCCGCCTGGGCTCAAGCTGATCTTACGCCCCTCGGGCAAGGTCACCGGAACTCTGTGTGCGGCTCGATGCGCGGAATAGGTCGCAAGCTGCCCTGGGAGGTCGGTGAGATATCCGACCAGAAGCCCGTCGAACTCCAACTCCCCGTAGCTACGGATAAGCGCAAGCGCCCGATCGGAGATCTGGTAGCACCAGTGGGGCGAGTTGATCGGCCTGTCCGGCCTGTCAGGATTCTGGATGACAAGCCCCTGGTCGGCGAACTGGTGCAATGTCTGACGACGGATTGTTTCCCGGGTGTTCGGCTTGTAGTCGCGCCCGTAGTGCTGGCGCAGAAAATCCATGATCTCGACAGTCCGCAGCAACGGGCTAGACGCCTCGGCCCATGGCTGTTCCGGGCGCAGACCGAGCAGGGCGCGAAGCACGAGCGCCGAACGTTCGTTACTCCGCTCGTTGTCGAAACCCAGGACCTTGAGAAGCAGCCGCGCGGCCTCCACCGACGAAGCGACCGGGTCATCTGTCGCCTCTGTGCCTGACATTTTTGTGCCAGCCTCACCTAGTATGTGTGTCTCGACCAGTGAGTCGATTCTGTCCTGATCTGGCCAACCCTCGCTGTTCAGCGAGCTGCCGAGTCGACGGAGCTGACCCAGGTCCGGGTAACGCAAGCTACGGAGGTCCGTGGCGTTCACCTGGGTATGGCCGCTGAACCGCCGGAAGTGAAGATCGACGACTGTCGAGTTGAGCCAGAGTGCCAACCCCGTGGCCGTCACCTCGTCGAGGCCGTGGCCGTTGTGATGGAAAACGTTCAGGTGGTTCTCGAAACCGACCGAGTCGCACGGGACATCTTTCGGACGGAAGACGGCGGCGACGATTCGCCTCGTTTCTTCTTTCGCAGTGAGTCTCTTGACCAGAACATAGAAGCCCGCTGGGAGCAGGAGTCTGCTGGTCACCGTATCAACAGCGAGGGCGTTTGGCTTCTTGTAGCCCGGCAGCGGCCAGCGGACGCGGCCACGTTCCAGATGGCCTGGGTAGATCAGCGGGACGGTCCCCTCACCGGGCATGTCGCGCAGTGCCCACTTGGCGCGGAAATCGACGACCCGGCCGGTCGACACGGAGAGACCGAGGTCCTGCAGGCTCGCAGGGAGCGCAGATACCAAGTCGGCGACCGAATCGTCGTCCGCATCCGTAGGTATGTGGAGGAAAGCGTTGGGGTCGGCGGGAGACACGACCTCGTCGGCGGCCACGGGCCGCTCGAATGAGGAATCGCCGTTCCACCGTACGGACGACACTATTACCTTGTCGGAACGCCGTCCCCTGGTCCCGGCCATGACCAGGTTCTCTTGGAGTACCGCGAGGTCGGAGAACAGGGCGCCGCGTTCTTCGAAAACCATCAGGCGGTCGATCCCCAGCATCGCGAATAGCTGCTGCCGGAATCGGAGGAAATAAGCGCCGTTCGCGAAGCTACGCGGGGTGATGGACACCAGCTGGCCGCCGTCAACCAGCAGGCGGGCCCCCAGGGCCATGAACGCCGCGTAAATATTCGGCACATCAATGTCAATCCCCAGAAGCGCCTTGCGAGCCGCCGCCGATCGGCCGAGCTTGCTGTAGGGGGGATTCTGGATGACTATGTCGAACTCTGCTGGCCCGGTGTCGTCGTCGAGCAGACCCGGGGCGGGCATCAGCCGACTGGCCGCCCACCTGACGAAGTCCTCGCCGATGATGCGGTAGGTCAATACCAGACCGTGTTCGTGGGCCACCCGCTGGCAGTCATCCAGTGTTCGACGCAGGGGTGCATGCAACGTGGGGTCGATCTCGACCGCAGTCAGATCGAGGCCAATGCCCTGCTGCTCCCGCAGGACCCTGCACACGAGGGCAGCCGTGAGCATGCCTATGCCGGCGCCGGGATCAAGCACCCGAAGGACGCCGTCCGTCGGTAGCCGCGGCTGAGCTGCCATCAGCGACGCAACCGGAATAGGTGTAAAGAACTGACCTAGCTTGCGCTGCTCGCTGGGCGCCAGCAAGGCATTGACCGTCAACCGCCGCTTCTCGACGGCCTGGAGAAGCTCCTCGATCAGCTCAGCGCGCGTCCTGGCCAGCATGCGTGGATGGTACTGGCGACGTCCGACAAGTCGGCCTGGCCGGCGAGTTGCGTCCAGCACCGCCCACTGCTTCATCCGCAAGATCCCCAAAGCCCGTGGCAGATCATCAGGACAGCGGCGATCCAGCCCTCACCGGGTGCGGTACACGCCGTGGGCCGAGGTCAGGCCGGCCCGGCCTGGGTAGGTTGGTCGGCCCTGTGGGTTGGCGCCCACCGCGACGCGTCAGCGGGGCAGCGCTGGGCAAGCGGCCCTTGCCGGCCCACCGACCCGGCTGCTGGCACCCGGCGGCCCGCCCGTAGGGTCGTCAGCGGACGAACGCTACGAACAGGGGCGACGCCATGCGGGTACTGGTTGCCACGTTGCCGGAGCTCAGCCACGCCCTGCCGACGGTTCCGCTGTGCTGGGCGCTGCGGGCCGCCGGGGCCGAGGTGCTGGTCGCCAGCGGCGGCGACGTCGTGAAGATCACCGAGGCCGGGCTGCCGATGGTGGACCTGCTGCCCGGGCGGGGCATCGCGCAGTTCCTGCAGGCGTTCGACGTCGCCATGCTCGCCGAGGCCAGCGGCGAGCAGCCGGACGCCGCCGCGGCCGCGCAGCCGGGCGGCGGGCCGGCGCCGGACGCCACGTCGCCGCTCGCCGAGCAGCTCGCGGACGCGCCGGAGTACGCGGGGTTCCTGCCGCAGGTCAGCGGGATGCTGCCGGAGGCGGACATCGCCGAGCTGTTCGGGATGATGCACGGCATCGTCGACGTCGCCGAGCGGTTCCGGCCGGATCTGATCGTCTACGGGCCGATGACGGTCGGCGCCCTGGCCGCCGCCGCGAAGCTGGAGGTGCCCGCCGTCGAGCACGGGTTCGGGTTCCTGCGCACCGAGGGGCTCGACGGGCTGCTGCGGGTGCTGGGCGCCGAGGTGTTCGACCGCCACGGGGTGGACCTGCCGCCCAAGCGGTACTCGATCGACGTCGCGCCGCCCAGCATGCTGCTCGGCCCGCCGCAGGGCTGGTCGATGCGTTACCTCCCCTACAACGGTGGCGCCGTCGTGCCCGCCTGGCTGAACGAGCCGCCCGCCCGCCCCCGGGTCGCCGTGACGCTGGGCAACCTGATCCCGCAGCTCGCCTCCGGTTCCGGCGGTGGCGTCGTCCACCGCATCATCGAGCAGGCCGCCGCGCTGGACGCCGAGTTCGTGCTCGCGCTGGGGGCGCTCGACCCGGCCGTGCTCGGACCGCTGCCCGGCAACGTGCGGACGATCGGCTACACCCCGCTCAGCCAGCTGCTGCCGACCTGCGCCGCGATCATCCACCACGGCGGCGCCGGCAGCTCCATGGCCGCGCTCGACGCCGGCATCCCGCAGCTGGTGATCCCGCACCTGTTCGACCACCAGCACACCGCCGACATGGTGGTCCGCCGCGGCGCGGGGCTCGCCGTCAGCCTGCACGCCGACGACCCCGAGATCCCGCTGGCCGCCCTCGTCGGCGACGAGCGCCTGCGCACGGCCGCCCGCGAGGTCCAGGCCGAGATGCGGGCGATGCCCACCCCGGCCGCGACCGTCCCCCGCCTGCTTGAGCTCGTGGCCGGCTGAGCCACGTCGACCCAGCCGGCCACATCGCCCACCAGCCGCCGGCGAGGCCGGTCAGCTCGTGCCGACCAGCCCGAACGAGGCGGTGTCGGTTCGCGCCAGGGTCTTGAGCTCGGTGAACTCGTCGAGCGTCTCGATCGAGAACTCGCGGCCGATGCCGGAGCACTTGTAGCCGCCGAACGGCAGGCCGACGTCGCCGGCCAGCGCGTTCACCCCGACGCTGCCGGTGCGCAGCCGCCGCGCCACCCGGTCGGCGCGCGCGTCGTCGCCCGAGAAGACCGCCCCGGACAGGCCGTAGCTGGTGTCGTTGGCCAGCCGCACCGCCTCGTCCTCGTCCCGGTACGGGATCACGCACAGCACCGGGCCGAAGATCTCCTCCTGGGCGATCCGCATCGAGTTGTCCACGTCGACGAACACCGTCGGCTCGACGAACCAGCCGTCGGGACGGTCGGCGAGGCGGCGGCCGCCCATCGCCAGCCGGGCGCCGTCGGCGAGCCCGGAGGCGATGTAGTCCTCCACCCGGCGCAGCTGGCGCTCGGCGACCAGCGGGCCGATCACGGTCTTCTCGTCCAGCGGGTCGCCGACCGGCAGCGCGCGGACGGCCGCGCACAGCGCCTCGACCAGCTCGTCGTGCCGGTGCGCCGGCACCAGCGCCCGGGTGAGCGCGGCGCAGGCCTGCCCGCTGTAGACCATGCAGCCCAGCGCCACCAGCGTCGCGGTCGTGGCGGCGTCGGCGTCGTCCAGGACGACCGCGGCCGACTTGCCGCCGAGCTCGAGCGTGACCCGCTTGAGCTGCTCGCCGCAGATTCTGGCGATCTCCCGGCCGGCGGCGGTGCTGCCGGTGAACGCGACCTTGTCGACGCCCGGGTGGGCGACGAGGTGGCGGCCGACGTCCCGCCCGCCCGGCAGGATGCTCACCGTGCCCTCCGGCAGCCCGGCGGCGGCGAAGCACTCGGCCAGCGCGAGGCTGGTCAGCGGGGTCTCCTCGGCCGGCTTGAGCACCGCGGTGCAGCCGGCGACCAGCGCCGGGATCAGCTTGCCCATCGCCTGCAGCAGCGGCCCGTTCCACGGGACGATCCCGGCGACGACGCCGACCGGCTCGCGCACCAGCCGGCCGCGGCTGCCGAAGTCGCCGCGGCGGTCCTGCTCGAACGGGTAGCGCCCGGCCGCGGCCAGGTAGTGGTCGGCGACGGCGAGCGCGCTGGCCGCCGGGCGCACCGAGATCGGGATGCCGTTCTCCCTGGTGCCCAGCTCGTCGAGGTCGGCGAGCCGGGCGGCCAGCGCGTCGCGGACGCCGCCGAGCAGCCGGGCCCGCTCGGCGACGTCGAGGCGCGGCCAGGGGCCTTCGTCGAACGCGGCCCTGGCCGCGGCCCCCGCCCGGTCGACATCGGCGGCCGAGGCGGCCGGCGCGCGCCCGACCAGCGTGCCGTCGGCGGGGGAGTGGATGGTCAGCCGCTCGTCGGTGGCCGGCGGGACGAACGAGCCGCCGACATAAAGGTGCGGGAACTCGCGCATGGTGGCTCCTCAGCTGGCGGCGGCGCGCAGGATGTCGGCTGCCTTCTCGGCGACCGCGATGACGGTCAGGTTGATCGCGGCGCGCGGGATGCACGGCAGGACCGAGGCGTCGGCGACGTAGAGGTTGCTGACGCCGTGGACGGCCAGGTCGGTGCCGACCACCGCGCCCTGGCGGGGGTCGGGGCCCAGCCGGGCGGTGCCGCAGGCGTGGAACCAGGAGCCGAGCGTCTCCCGCAGGTAGGCGCGCAGCGCGTCGTCGTTGCCATCGGCGAACGTCTCGTCGTCGACGAGCAGCAGGTCGCGCACGGCCGGGCGCATGCCGTCGGAGCGGGCGATGCGGTGCAGCAGCCGCAGGCCGGCCAGCAGCCGCGGCTCGTCGGCCGGGTCGTCGAGCAGGTTGAGGTCGACCCGCGGCGGGACGGCCGGGTCGGCGCTGGTGACGGTGACCCGCCCGCGCGAGCGCGGCTCGTGCAGGCCGCAGGTCAGCGCGAAGACGTGGCGGACGCCCTCGCCGGCGGCCTCGGCCAGCCGCGGGTCGGCGCGCACGTCCCAGTAGTTCATCAGCCCGATGAGCAGGTCGTTCGGGGTGCCCAGGCCCGAGGACCAGCGGATGCCGAGCTGGTAGGCGGGCCGGGTCGGGTCGCACAGCGCCGGGTCGGCCGGCGCGATGTGGATCAGCGTGCCGGGGTGGTCCTGCAGGTTCGCGCCGACGAACGGGTTGTCGACCACGCACGGCACGCCGATCTCGCGCAGCGTGTCGGCGGGGCCGATGCCGGAGCGGACCAGCAGCGCCGGGGTCTGCAGCGCGCCAGCGCACAGCGTCACCCGGGTGGCCCGGACGGCCAGGCTCGCCGGCCCGGTCGCGCCGTGCAGGGTCAGCTCGACGCCGACCGCCCGGCCGTCCTCGATCAGCACCCGGTCGGCCCTGGTGCCGGCGAGGATCGTCAGCCCGTCGCTGGCGCGCACCGCCGGCAGGTAGGTCAGCGCGGTGGACAGCCGGACGAGGCCGCGGCGGTTCATCGGGAACGGGCCGATCCCGGTCGTGCTCGGGTCGTTGTGGTCGTCAACCCACGGGATGCCCAGCTCGGTCGCGGCGGCGAGGAACGCCTGCTGCAGGGGGAGCAGCTCGTCCTTGCCTGCGCGCACGATCGGCAGCGGCCCGCCACGGCCGTGCGGGGCGGTCTCGCTGGTGGTGTCCGCGTCGGCGTCGTCCTCCAGCCGGACGAAGTACGGCCGCAGCCCCGCCCAGTCCCAGCCGCTGCCGGCCGCATCCGCCGGCCAGCCGTCCACCCAGGCGTCGTAGTCCTCGGGCTGGCCGCGCAGGGCGAGCGCCCCGTTGACCGCCGACCCGCCGCCGACGACCTTGCCGGCCGGGTAGCCGGTGTCGCGGCCGGGGATAAGCGTGGCCGACAGCCCCCAGCCCGACAGGGCGCGGGCGAACGTCATCGGGTTCGTCAGCCGGTCGGTGTCGTCCTCGACCGGGTGGTCCGGCCCGGCCTCGACCAGCAGCACCCGGCGGCCGGGCTCGCGCGCCAGCCGGGCCGCGATCACCGCCCCCGCGCTACCGGCACCGACCACGACGTCGTCGTAGCGCTCCGCGCTGCCTAATTCCACGTCCACGCGCACGTCCTCCTCGTTCCGGGCCCGGACGGCCGTCTCGTAAACGGCACCCGCTGGTGCTGGCGGAGCGTAGGCATGCTGCGCGTTTGTCGTCAATGACCAACGGACTTCCAGTATTGGAAGAATCCGGATACGGTGCGCACATGGAACGCCGCTCAAACCCGACCCGTCGCGTGACGAGCATCCTGGGCCTGCTGGCGGCCGAGGCGCCGACGGCGCTGACGCTGTCGACCATCGCCAACCGACTGGGCCTGAGCCTGTCGACGTGCCACGGCATCCTCAACGAGCTACGCGACGCCGGGTACGTCGACCGTTCGCCGGACACCAAGGGCTACCGGCTGGGATCCGCGGTGCTCGGGCTGAGCCAGGCCGCCCGCGCCAGCAAGCCGGCGCTCGGCATGGCGCGCACCCAACTGCAGCGGCTGGCCGCCGAGTACGGCAAGGTCTGCACGATCGCGACGACCGTCCGCCACCAGGTGCTGGTCCTGGAGCGGATCGGCGAGGCCGAGGACATCGGCTACCTCGGCCACCCCGGCTCGCGGTACCCGTTCGACGCCCCGGTCGGCCTGATGTTCGTCGCCTGGGACCGCGACGAGGCGGTCGAGGCGTGGCTGGCCCGAGCGCCGATCGAGCTGGAGCAGCGCCGGCAGGAGCGGATCCGCGCCGTGGTCGCCGCCAGCCGGCAGACCGGCTACCTGGTCGAGCGGATGACCGAGGTGGACGTCCGGCTGCACCGGATCCTGCGGGTCATCGACCGCCAGCCGCCGGCGGTCTCGGAGGCGTTCGCGACGGCGGCGGCCATCTTCGGTGAGCGGGACTACCTGATCCAGGAGCTCTCGCCGACCGAGCGCTGCTCGGTGAGCCACATCTGCGCGCCGTCGTTCGACATGGACGGCCGCCCGCACCTGATCCTGTCGATGTACGTGCTGGAGCAGTCGATCGAGGTCGCCACGGTGCGGGCGATCGGCGCAGCGCTGCGCGAGGCGGCCGACGAGGTGACCGCGGTGGAGCACGGCTACGACCCGTGGCGGCGGGCCGCCGCGCGGGCCGCCACGCGGGCTTCCGGCGGCTCCTTCCAATAGTGGAAGTTTCCAATACTGGAAAAGCCGCCATTCATTGACGACGAACGGCGGCCACGCCTACGCTCACCCCCCGTGATCTGAGGCGACGTCAGAGACGTCATACATGTCGGTCGCGTAGGAGTCGGCCGGCCCACGCGGCCGGCCCGACTGGACGTGGTCGCCGCGGTCCAACCACACCTGCGTGCCGACCGCCCCGCCATCACAGCCAGCAGCAATGCGCGCCCAGGCACATCCGAAGGGGGAGGACCCATGCGCCGGAGACTGGGAGGGGTGGCCGCGCTCTGCGCCGCCGTCACGTTGTTGGCCGCCTGTGGCGGCTCGGACGGTGACGACAACGGCGGCAGCGCGGCCAGCGGCGGTGGCGCCGGTGCGCTCGACCGCTCACTGAAAATCGGGATCCTGTTCGAGATCCCCGGCGAGAGCCAGGTGGCTGTCGCGGACTACGCGAACATCGCGGAGCTCGCGGTCAAGGACCTCAACGACA